>JBJKPA010000493.1:0-4321 GCA_046706905.1 Gemmatimonadaceae bacterium | reverse complement strand
GAGCGGGGCCGGTGCGGGACGCGGCGGCGGGGGCGCGGGAGCCGGTGCGGCGGCCGCCGGTGCCGCCGACGGCATGCCGACCGGTGCCACGTCGGCGTAGAAGCGGAATTCCTCGGTCCCGATGCGGATCACGTCGGCCCGCGCCAGGAGCTTCGTGCCCTGGATGCGCTCCCCGTTCACGAACACGCCGTTCGTGCTCTGATCGGTGACCACGTAGCCGCCGTCGCCGGGCGCGATGCGCGCGTGGTGGCGCGACACGGCGCTCTGGGCCACGACGACGTCGTTGCTCGCGTCCCGTCCCATGGAGACGCCGGCGGCGCCGATCGTGTACTCCTTGCCGTCCACCAGCGAGACCAGCCGGCCACCCGTGTCCGCCGTGGCCCGCGCCGGGCCGCCGCGCTTGGCGGCCATGGCGGCGATCTCCGACGCCGAGACGTACTGCGTGGCGCCGCCCTTCTTGTCGTCGGAGAAGAGCAGCTCGACCCCGCCGATCTCGACCTTGTCGCCGTGCATCAGGGGCACGGGCTCGGCGCCCAGCGGGACACCGTTGACCTTCACGCCGGTCGTCTCTCCGGCGCGCCGGATCACGGCCTGGTCGTCGGCACCCAGATCCACCACCGCCTGCACGCCCAGCGACGCGTCGCCTCCCACGGAGACATCGGCGTCGGGACCCGCGCCCAACCGGGTCTGGCCCCGTTGCAGCGAGTGCTGTTCGTCGTGAACCTGGATGACCGGCATGAACGCTCGGTGCGGCGGTCGAAAAAAGGACGGTGCGCGGCACGTGAAGAACCGTGCCGCGCCCTACCATAGTATTCGGCAAAACCTACCCCAAGACCCCCGACGCTGGCAAGCGCTCCGCACCCCCGTGCGCCGTGTCACCGGCGCCCGCCTGCAGGCGGTACAGCCGCTCGTACAGCCCCCGCCGCGCCAGCAGGTCGCGGTGCCGTCCGCGCTCCACCACCTGCCCGTGGTGCAGCACGAGAATCTCGTCCGCGCTCACGATCGTGCTCAGCCGGTGCGCGATGGCGATCGTCGTCCGGCCGGCCATCAATTCGGCCAGCGCGGCCTGGATGTCCGCCTCGATCTCGCTGTCCACCGCACTCGTCGCCTCGTCCAGCACCAGCACCGCCGGGTCGGCGGCGATCGCCCGCGCGAACGACAGGAGCTGCCGCTCCCCCACGCTCACCGAGGCGCCCCGTTCGCCCAGCGGATGCGCGTAGCCGTCGGGGAAACGCCGGATGATCCGGTCGGCCCCCACACGCTTCGCCGCCCGCTCGACGTCGGCCTCGCTCAGCGGCGCCGACAGCCGGATGTTGCTCGCCACGTCCCCGGCGAACAGGAAGATGTCCTGTTGCACGTAGCCGATCAGGCCGCGCAGCACGTGCCCCGGAATCTCCCGCGTGTCCACGCCGTTCACCGTGATCCGGCCGCGCTGCGGATCGTAGAACCGGAGCAGCAGGTTCACGATCGTCGTCTTGCCGGCGCCGGTGTGGCCCACCAGCGCCAGGGTCTGCCCGGGGCGCGCCTCGAAGCTCACGCCCTTGAGCACCCAGCGCAGCTCCGCCTCCGGCGTCCCCGGCGCATCGTACGAGAACCACACGTCCTCGAACGCGATCGTCACCCGGCGCTCGCCGGCCAGCGCGGCGGCCTCGCGCGACGGCTCCGCCTCGCCGCGGTCGTGCCCCACCGGCTCGTCGAGCAGGCTGAAGATCCGCTCCGACGCCGCCATCGCCTGCTGCAGCGTGTTGAACTTGTCGGACAGATCCTGCAGCGGCTGGAAGAAGCGGCGCACGAGCTGCAGGAACATCGCCACCGTGCCCACGAGCAGCGTCCCCGCCGCCACCCGGTGCGCGCCGGCCACGATCAGGCTGGCCAGCGCGACGCTGGTCAGCACCTCGATCGTCGGGAAATACACGGCGTAGTACACGATCGCCCGCAGGTTGGCGTCGAGATACCGCTCGTTGAGCTGGTCGAACGACTCCGCCTCGCGCCGCTGCATCCCGAACAGCTGCAGGACGCGCATTCCGGTGATCCGCTCCTGCAAAAAGGCGTTGATGCGGGCCAGCCGCGTGCGGATGTCGCGGTACGACGTCCGCACGGCCCGCCGGAACAGGTGCGAGCTGAGATAGATGAACGGGATCACGCCGAACGCGGCCAGCGCCAGCCGCCAGTCGGCGACCAGCATCATGATCCCGATCGCGGCCAGCGTGAACAGGTCGCCGAGTCCGGCCACGACGCCCGCCGTGAACAGCTCGTTGAGCGATTCCACGTCGGCGGTGGTGCGGGTGACCAGGCGCCCCACCGGGGTGCGGTCGAAGAAGCGGATCGGCAGCCGCTGCAGGTGGGCGAAGACGTCGTTGCGCAGATCGCGCATCACGCGCTGCCCGAGCAGCGTGGTGAGCATCGTCTCGCCGAACTGGGCGAAGAAGCCCACGGCCAGCGAGCCGGCGAACAGGAACGCGGCGTGCATCGCCATCGCCGTGTCGTGCGCCGGCAGCGCGACGTCGATGACCCGCTGCGTCAGGTACGGGCCGACGAGCTGCAGCAGCCCGTCGAGCATGAGCAGGACGAGCGAGACGACCACCAGCCAGCCGTAGGGGCGGACGTAGCGGAGGAGACGGCGCGCCAGGCGGCCGTCGTAGACCTTGCCGATGACGTCTTCTTCGTGGTAGGCGGTGTCGGGCATGGAGGGAACGCTATCTGGGAAGAGCGCAAACTACAAACTGAAGGCTGAGGGCCGGCGGCTGAGAGCCGTCAGCCGTCGGCAACGACGACGGGACAGGCCGGCAAGGACCTGACCGGTGTGGAGTTCCCCGCCCGTGAGAGTGGGGTCCCGTCGCAGTTGCCGATGGCCGATAGCTGTCAGCTGCCGGCTCTCTGCCTTCAGTTGGGGTGGGGCCGGGGCCACCCCTGGCCCCCACCAATAGATTCCCCCTGGTATGAAGGACTCCATCGCCATCCGCGGCGCCCGGCAGCACAACCTCAAGGGCTTCGACCTCTCGATTCCCCGCCGCGCCATCACGGTGGTCACCGGACCCTCCGGCTCCGGCAAATCCTCCCTCGCCTTCGACACCATCTACGCCGAGGGACAGCGCCGCTACGTCGAATCGCTCTCCGCCTACGCCCGCCAGTTCCTGGAGCGCATGGAGAAACCCGACGTCGACGGCATCGACGGCCTCTCTCCGGCCGTCGCCATCGAGCAGAAGAACCCGACCAAGACGTCGCGCTCCACCGTCGGCACCGCCACCGAGATCTACGACTACCTCCGCCTCCTCTGGGCTCGCGTCGGCCAGACCGTCTGCCCCCAGTGCGGGCGCGTCATGCGCCCCGACACGGTGCAGTCGGCCACCGACGCCGTGCTCGATCTCCCCGAGGGCACCCGCTTCTCGGTCGCCTTCCCCCTCCACATGTCCGACGAGGTCACGCACGAGGTCGTGGTCGAGAACCTGCGCGCCCAGGGCTTCGTCCGCGTGGAGCTGGACGGCGTGGTCAAACACCTCGACGAGCTGCTCAGCGAGCCCATCGACATCACCTTCGCCAAGGAAGCGCTCGTCATCGTGGACCGCCTCGCGGCGACCACCGAGCAGCGCGGGCGCCTGGCCGACGCCATCGGCACGGCGTTCACCGAGGGCGAGGGCGACTGCGTCGTGATGCTCGCCGAGCCCGCCGGCGGCGCCCCGCACCGGCTGCGCTTCACCGAGCGCTTCGAGTGCCCCAACGACGGCACGCGCGCGCCCTCCCCGACCCCGCAGCTCTTCTCGTTCAACAGCCCGCGCGGCGCCTGCCCCACCTGCAACGGCTTCGGCGCCGTGCTCGAGTACGACGAGGCGCTCATCGTGCCGCACCCCGAGCGCACGCTGCGCGAGGGCGCGCTCGACCCGTGGACCAAGCCGCGCTACGACAACAAGCGGCGCGCCCTGGCCGAGTTCGGCAAGCGCGAGAAGATCCCGATGGACACGCCGTGGAGCGACCTCCCGGCGAAGGCGCGCCACGCCCTGCTCCACGCCCGCGTGAAGGGCTACAAGGGGATCTTCCCCTTCCTCAAGGACCTCGAGGAGAAGCGCTACAAGCAGTACATCCGCGTCTTCCTCCGCCAGTATCAGACGGCGCAGACCTGCGGCGACTGCGGCGGCACCAAGCTCCAGCCCGAGGCCCTCCACGTCGTGCTGGGCGGGCGCAACATCGCGCAGGTCAGCGAGCTGCCGATGGACCGCCTCCTCACCTGGATCGACGAGCTGGCGCTCTCCGACTTCGAGCGCGAGGTCGCCGGCCACGTGCTGCGCGAGGCGCGGAGCCGCGTGCAGTTCCTGTGCGACGTCGG
>JBJKPA010000492.1:0-2947 GCA_046706905.1 Gemmatimonadaceae bacterium | reverse complement strand
CGCCGACCGGGCGAAGGCGCTGGGGCTGAAGCCGCTGGCGCGGTTCGTGGACTACGCGGTGGCGGGCGTCGAGCCCGACGTGATGGGGATCGCGCCGATCAAGGCGGTGCCCAAGGTGCTGAAGCGCGCCGGCCGCGCGCTGAAGGACGTGAAGCTCATCGAGTTCAACGAGGCGTTCGCGTCGCAGGTGGTGGCCGTCGTGCGCGAGGTGGGGATGGATCCGGCGCTCGTGAACGTCAACGGGGGCGCGATCGCGCTGGGCCATCCGCTGGGGGCGACGGGGTCCAAGCTCACGGCGCAGCTCGTCCACGAGCTGGGCGCGCGCGGGGGCGGGCTGGGGCTGGTGACGATGTGCATCGGCGGCGGGATGGGAGCGGCGGGGCTGTTCGAGGTCGCCGCGGCCGGCTGATCCGGCGGCAACCATCCCTTCCCCCGCGGGGTACATTGAGAACATGGACATCCGCGACAACGAGGCCGGCCTGGCGGCCGGGGATCTCACGACCAAGACGCTGCGGACGGCGCGGCAGGGGATGCTGCGCGTGCACCGCCTGCTGCTCGAGATGGAACGCGTGGAGCTGGAGCGCACGCGCGGGCGGCTCACGCCCAACGAGTACCTGCAGGCCGTGCTGAACGAGCCCGAGTTCGCCTGGCTCCGGCCGGCGTCGCAGCTCATCGTGCAGATCGACGAGGCGCTGGACGACGCGGAGCGCGAGAAGACGCCGGTGGCGAGCGACGTCACGGCGTCGCTGCTCGCGCAGGTGCGCGCCCTGTTCACCCCGGTGCCCCCGACGACGACCTTCGCGGCGCGCTATCTCCAGATGCTGCAGCGGCACCCGGACGTGGTGTTCGCGCATCGGGACCTGATGGCCGAGCTGCCGCGGGGATTCCTGGGGCCGTTGCCGACTCAACTCTCGTAGGACGGTAGGACGGTAGGACGGTAGGACGGTAGGACGGTGAGTCGGTGAGTCGGGCACGGCGTTCAGAGGAACTGCGTCGTCATGTGGTTGACCGACATACCGACATACCGACATACCGACATACCGAGTTACCGACTCACCGCCTCACTCCAGCGATCTCCACAAATACCAGCACGCCACCGAGCTGTACGGCGTCCAGGGGGCGCCGATGCGGCGGACGTCGTCGGGAGTGGCGCGCCGGCGCAGCCCGTAGGCACGCTGGATGGCGTTCTGGATGCCGAGGTCCAGCTCCGGCAGCACGTCGGGCCGGCCGAGGCGGAACATCAGGAACATCTGCGCCGTCCACCGGCCCACGCCCTTCACCTGCACCAGGTGCTCGATGATGGCGTCGTCCTTCATGTGGCGCACGCGGTCGAGCGGCACGGCGCCGGTGTGCACCTTGAGCGCGAGGTCGCGCAGGTAGCCGATCTTCTGCCGCGACAGGCCCACGGCGCGCAGCTCCTGGTCGGTGAACCGGAGCAGCGGCTCGGGTTCCACGTGCTTGCGCGGGAAGAGCGCGGTGAACCGGCCGTGGATCGTGCCGGCGGCCTTGCCCGAGAGTTGCTGATACACTATCGCCCGCACGATATGGTGGAAGTGCGAACCGCCGCGGCGCGGGCGCATGCGATACGGCCCCACGGCGCGGATGACGCCGGCCATGACGGGATCCACCCGCCGCAGGTGGGCGAGCGCGGCGCGGGGCGACGCGGGAGCGTGCGCGGCTGGCGGCATGCGTGGAGGGCGGGGCGCGGTCAGGCCAGGCGACGCAACGCGCCGGCCATCGCCTGCACGATCTCGTCGATCTGATCGGTGGTCACGATGAGCGGCGGCGAGAGCGCGATGGTGTCTCCCGCCATGCGCACCAGAACGCCGTGCGCGAAGCAGTCGAGGAACACGTCGAGGGCGCGGGCGCCCGGCGCGCCGTCGCGCGGTTTCAGCTCCACGGCGCCCACGAGCCCGATGTTGCGCACGTCGATGACGTGGGGCTCGCCGTCCAGCCGGTGCACGGCGTCGGCCCAGTAGGGCGCCAGCTCGGCGGCCCGCGCGAACAACCCCTCCGTCTCGTACAGGTCGAGCGTGGCGAGCGCGGCGGCACAGGCCAGCGGGTGGCCCGAGTAGGTGTAGCCGTGGAAGAGCTCGATGCCCGGCGCGGCGCCATTGACTACGGCGTCGTGGATCCGCCGGTGCACGGCGACGGCGCCCATGGGCACCGCGGCGTTCGTGATCCCCTTGGCCATGGCGATCATGTCGGGCATGACGCCGAAGAACTGCGCGGCGAAGGGCGCGCCGAGGCGGCCGAAGCCGGTGATCACCTCGTCGAAGATGAGCAGGATGCCGTGCTGGTTGCACAGATCGCGCAGCCGCTCGAGGTAGCCCACGGGCGGAATGAGGACTCCGGTGGAGCCGGCCATCGGCTCGACGATCACGGCGGCGATCGTGTGACCGCCGTGCTTCGCGATGATCGCCTCGAGCGCATCGGCGAGCTGCGCGCCCCACGCCGGCTGCCCGCGGCTGAACGCGCTGTGCGCCAGGTCGTGGGTGTGCGGCAGATGCTCGACGTTGGGCAGGAGCTGCCCCTCGAACTGCCGCCGGTTGGCCGCGATCCCGCCCACCGACGTGCCGCCGAACCCGACGCCGTGGTAGCCGCGCTCACGGCCCACGAACCAGAGGCGCTCCGGTTCCCCGCGCGCCTTCCAGTAGGCGAGCGCGATCTTGAGCGCGGTATCCACCGACTCCGAGCCGGAGTTGGTGAAGAACACCCGATCGAGGCCGTCGGGGGTGAGCGCGGCCACGCGCTGGGCCGCGGCGAAAGCCAGCGGGTGCCCCATCTGGAATCCGGGCGCGTAGTCGAGCGTCGCCGCCTGCTCGGCGATGGCGCGCGCGATCGGCTCGCGGGCGTGGCCGGCGTTCACGCACCAGAGCCCCGAGGTGCCGTCGAGCACGCGGTGGCCGTCGGCGGCGACGTAGTGCATGTCCCGGGCGGACACGAG
>JBJKPA010000491.1:0-13063 GCA_046706905.1 Gemmatimonadaceae bacterium | reverse complement strand
GACTCAACGAGAGGGGTCCGGTCGAAAGACCGGGCCCTTTTCGTTTGTCCGTGGGTATTCCCAGGGGACCCAATCGTGGGCCGCCGGGGCGGGGGGGCGGCGGCCCCCCCCGGCCCGCGTTCTTTTTTATGACCCGGCGGGCGCCCGTGAAAAAAAAAGAAACGGCCCCGGGGGGGGGGGGCCCCCGCCCCCCCCGGCGGCCCACGATTGGGTCCCCTGGGAATACCCACGGACAAACGAAAAGGGCCCGGTCTTTCGACCGGACCCCTCTCGTTGAGTCTGTACAGCGACCGCTTAGTTCGTCAGCTGGATCGCCCCAACCGCGAGCGACGTCAGCGCACTACCACCGTGGCCGTAGCCGACGGCGATGATGTTGACGACGGCCGTCTTGCCAAGGCTGGCCGGCGGATCGAACGCGGTCGGGCTCGTCCAATCCCACGTGTTCGTGCCACCAGGCTGCTGCGTGGCAACCGCCAGGTTCTGGCAGCTGATGAGGTGGAACGCACCGGCGGCGTTCTGGTCCTGGTAGAACCAGCACACCTTGGTGAAGGGCACGCCGAGCGCGGCCGTCGCGCCGTCGACCTGAGCGGTCAGCGAGAGCGAGGTCGGGTTCGAACCGCTGCCGTTGGAGATGTTGGTCCCCGCCGCGTTGGTCTCCAGGAAGTGCGCGAACATCGCGGTGGACCACACTTCGGCGCCGGTCGTATCGGTGACGGTGGGGGCGATGTTGTCGCCGCCCTGGTGCTGCGTGCCGTCGATACCGAGGAGCATGACCGCCGTCGGATGACCGCTGGCCAGCGTGGAACTCTGCGGCGCATTGCTGCCGTTCACGACCGCCAGCGAGCTGATGAAGCTGCTGTCAACCGTGCCGGTGACCGTGCCAACCGTATCGCGCGAACCGCTGAACGACGCGTGCGACGGGCTGATCGAGGTCGAGATCCACAGGTTGCCCGCCGGGTACACGATGTAGCCGTACGAGCCGACGAGGTCCACGTTGTCCGTGACCGTGCCGGTGTACGTGATCGGGCCGGTGCCGCCGATCGCGTTCGGGATCGAACCAGCCGTCCCGGCCTGGGGCGCCGTAGCGTCGTAGAGCACCGTGGCGCTGGGCACCGTCGCCGAGTTGCCGGCGATGTCGCTGACCGTGGAGTTCATCATGAAGTAGCCTTCGTTCCCGTTGCCGCCGTCCACGACCATGTTCTGCGTGAGGGCGACGGGGTTACAGGTCTTCTTCGTGGCGTTCCACGAGCCGGCCAGGAAGCAACCCGTAGCGTTGTTCCAGTAGTTGCGAACGATGGTGCCCATGATCGTCGGCGGCGAGCTGAAGCCGGAGATCGAATCCTGCAGCACCCACACCCAGTTGCCGATCGTGGCCGCGCTGACCGAGCTGGTATCGCCCTGCTGCGCGCTGGTCGCATCGAGCACCGAGTTGACCGGGGGCGTGTTGTCCACACCAAACACCGTGATGCGAGCGGGGTTGCCGTTGTTGATGTAGTTCAGGTCCTGACAGACCACGTTGCCCAGCTTGTCCGTCGAAACCGCGCGGCCGAGGTAGGTCGTGGTGTCGCCCGGCATGCTCTGCTGGGTGATGCTCGCGCCCGTCGTCGCCACGATGGCGTTCGACGGCGGCGTGCAGGCAGCCCAGCCGGAGGCGCTTCCGGTGGTGAGGAGCGTGTCACCGGCCGCGACACCGTTCGGAATCGCATAGAACGTCGTCGTCACGCCGCCGACGCCGATGCCGGTGCCGCCGGTGTTGGAGCTGTCAACGACCTTCGACAGCCCCTTGGAGAACGTGTACGCCGCGTTCACCCAGGGTACCACGAGCGTTCCGGTGAGCGTCGTGGAGTCGGTGCCGCCGAGCGCGAAGGCCGCAGCCTTCGTGGGCGCCGCGTTGTCGACGCGGATCTGATTCGCGTTCACCGCGTTGCCGTTGTTGAACTGCGTCGCGTCGGAGTACTTGGCCGTCACGAAGGCGACGTACGTCGAATCCGTGAGGGTGTCCGTGCCGACGGCGAAGACCGCCGAGCCCGGGAAGGTCGTCAGCGTCTTGGTCTGCGTGTCGGTGAAGGCAGCCGGCTGGCTGACCACGGCGTTGAGCAGGCCGCGGCCGGAGTAGAGCACCGGAATCACCGTGACCGTGATGTTGCCGGCGGTCCACTGACGGCCGCTGGCGTCGGTCGCCACGGTGTCGCCGTGCGCCATCACGTTCATGAAGTCGGAGTTGTTCACCGTGTACTGCATCGTGCTGGACACCGGCGACTGCGACGCGCCGGCCACGACGGCCTGAGCCTGAATCGTGTACTGCCCATTGACGAACTTGACCGCGCCGGTCGTGTCGTTGTAGGACGCGGTGTTGAAGCTCATCGTGATCGGCGCCGAGGTCGCGCTGGCACCGGACGTCGCCGGGGCCTTCTGAGCCGACGTGAAGGTGTAGGTCGCCACGGTGTCAACGGCACCCGTAGCAATGCTCTTCACGAGCAGGTTCAGCGCGGTGACCGTCTGCGTGCCCTGGTCAACGTTCAGGGTCACGTCGAGCTGCCCCGTCACGTTGTTCAGGTTCGCCGGCAGGCCGTTCTGGTTGATCGAGGCGATCGAGATCGTCGCCGCGGTCGTGGGCGTCACGATGATCGACGCCGCGCCCGACACCGTCGGATCGGCCGTCGACGTGGCGGTGATCGCCACCGTGCCGCTGCCCGTCGCGGAGGCCGTGACGAGACCGGAGGCGTTCACGGTCGCGATCGAGGTGTTCGTGGAGGTCCAGGTCACCGTACGGGCGAGGCCCGCGTCGGCGTTGACCGTCGCCACCAGCTGTACCGTCTGACCAGCGCCGAGCGTAACCGTCGCCGGCGTGATCGTCACACTGTGCACCTGAGGCGTCGTCGAAGTCGACGTACCGCCGCCCGGCGCCACCGTCACCTTGTCACCGCAAGCCGTGAGGCCTGCGATCACCAGGAGCCCGGCGAAAATCGAACGAGATACCTTCTGCATCTTACCCCCTGAAAAGAAGTGATGCGGTGAACATGGACCTGCTATTCGCGGCGTCGCTTCGACACCATGTGCCACGGACAGCACACGGCCGTCCCGCATTTGGGACGACCTGGAGACTGTGGCAACGCCTCCGAAGTAACAGGGCGCTATTCGCCCTAATGTTTCGAACGGCTGAAGATAGGTCTGGGACAAGGGTGGGTCAAGACGAAAACCGCCGATTCTTCACTGTGCAACGAGCCACCGTGACGGCCCTCACCCCAACCCCCAAACAACACCCGAATCGCAGCACGGGATTCCGCAATCAGGACGACCCGCCCTTCGGCCGGTAAAATCCAGCGCCGCTCAGCCCCACTCGGCCTCCTCGCCGGGCGGTCATTCATGCTAGTATCGGTTCCCGCCGCACGCGCCTTGATTGCGTCACAATCCGGTCGTGATTTTCCGTCCCGGGTTGTCCAACGGGAAACCCATCGGGCGCGTAAACGCATGATTTCGCAGGTTGCGATGCCCCTTAGATTGCCGAAATGGGGCGGCCGCCCCGCCGCCATCTCACCGATCCTCACTCGACCCAGCCCGCCATGGCGCACCCCTCCCGCGACGTCCGCACCCGTGACAAACCCCGCGTTCCGCCGGGCCAGACGCGCACCGAAAAATGGCCGGTGCTGCACTACGGGAACGTCCCCCACGTGGACCTCGCCACCTGGCGGTTCGAGATCTCGGGACTGGTGGAGCAACCGCGCTCGTGGAGCTTCGACGAGCTGTTGGCGCTGCCCCAGGAGGACACGGTCTGCGACATCCACTGCGTGACCCGGTGGAGCCGGCTCGACAACCGGTTCACGGGGGTCCCCGTGCAGGCGCTGCTCCGCGCGGTGCGGCCGAAGGATGACGCCCGTTTCGTTTTGATCCACGCCGAGCAGGGGTTCGCGACCAACTTGCCCATCGAGGATCTCGACCGGCCGGGAAACCTGCTGGCCGCCTACCACGACGGCCGGCCGCTCACGCCGGACCACGGGTGGCCGCTGCGGCTGGTGGTGCCCCACCTGTATTTCTGGAAGAGCGCCAAGTGGGTGCGGGGCTTCGAGTTCCTGCCCGAGGACGAGCCCGGGTTCTGGGAGCGCAACGGCTACCACATGCGCGGCGACCCCTGGACCGAGGAGCGCTATAGCAGTTTCGATATTCAGCAGTGGATGATCAACCGCTTCCGGAACGCCTCCAAGTCCAAGTAGCCCCGCCGTGACCCGCATCTATCCGCCCCGGCCGCGCGAGGTCGCGCCCTCGTCGCGGGACCTCGCCTCCGAGCTGAACGAGGAGCAGTGGGCGGCCGCGTCGCACGGCGAGGGGCCGTTGCTCGTGATCGCGGGGGCCGGCACGGGCAAGACCCGGACCCTGGTGTACCGCGTGGCGCACCTGATCGACACGGGGGCGAGGCCGGAGCGGATCCTGCTCCTCACCTTCACCCGCCGCGCGGCGCACGAGATGCTCTCCCGCGCCGAGCGCCTCGTGGGCTCGACGTCGGCGCGGGTGCAGGGGGGCACCTTCCACAGCACGGGGCACCGGATCCTGCGGCAGTTCGGCGCCGCCGGCGGGCTCCCCTCGGACTTCACGATCATGGACCAGGGGGACGCCGAGGATCTGATGCAGCTCTCGCGCGCCCACCTGGGGTACGCGCAGAAGAACAAGCGCTTTCCCAAGAAGGAGTCGCTGCACTTCGTCTACTCGCGGCACATCAACACCGAGGAGGCGATCGAGGAGATCCTCTACCAGCACTTCCCGCGGTTCACCGACTACGCCGACGACATGACGCGGATCTTCGCCGACTACACGGGGCGGAAGGCGGACCGCAACCTGGTGGACTACGACGACCTGCTGTTGTTCTGGGCCCTGCTGCTGGAGCAGTCCGAGGGCCTCGCGGCCCGGATCGCCGGCCAGTACGACCACATCCTGGTAGACGAATACCAGGACACGAACCTGCTGCAGGCGCGGATCCTCCAGGGCATGTGCCGGGCCCACCGGAACCTCACCGTGGTGGGCGACGACGCGCAGAGCATCTACTCGTTCCGCGGCGCCAACTTCCGCAACATCCTCGAGTTCCCGCGGCAGTTCCAGGGCGCGCGGATGGTGACGCTGGAGCAGAACTACCGCTCCACGCAGCCGATCCTGGACGTGACCAACACGCTGATCTCCCGGGCCGAGGAGCGGTTCACCAAGAACCTCTGGACCAGACGGCTGGGCGGGGACAAACCCTGGCTCGTGACGGCGCGCGACGAGCAGCAGCAGACGCGGTTCGTGGTGGACCGGGTGCTCGAGCTGCACGAGGAGGGCACGCCGCTGCGCGAGATCGCCGTGCTCTTCCGCGCCGGCTACATGAGCGCCGACCTCGAGATCGAGCTGACCAACCGCAAGATCCCGTTCGAGAAGTGGGGCGGGCTCAAGTTCCTGGAGGCGGCGCACGTGAAGGACGTGCTGGCCTTTCTCCGCGTGCTCGACAACCCGCGCGACGAGGTGAGCTGGTACCGGATCTTCATGCTCATGCCCGGCATCGGAGACGTCACGGCGCGGTCGATCATCGCCAGCATGGCCGAGCGCGCGTGGGACCCCGACGCGTTCACCCACTACGTGCCCCCGCCCCGGGCACGCGACGCGCACCAGGCCCTCTCCACGCTGCTCCGGCTGCTCCGCAAGTCGAGCGACGACGCCGGCACGCTGGGCGGGCAGATCGACGCGATTCGCCAGCTCTACGACGACATCCTGCGCGAGCGCTACGACCGGCCCGATCCGCGGCTGGCGGATCTCGATCAGCTGCGCACGATCGCGGCGGGATATCCCAGCCGCGCGGCGTTCCTGGCGGCGCTGGCGCTGGAGCCGCCGTCGAGCACCCAGGACCTGGCCACGGGCTCTTCCGAGACGGAGGACGACGCGCTGATCCTCTCCACGGCGCACTCGGCCAAGGGCAAGGAGTGGGACGCGGTGTTCGTGATCTGGGCGGTGGACGGGTGGTTCCCGCTTGCCCGGGCCACGGAGAGCGACGACGAGCTGGAGGAGGAGCGGCGCCTGCTCTACGTGGCGATGACGCGGGCGCGGAACCACCTCGCGGTGACCTATCCGCTCAACGTGTATTCGTCGCGGCGGAGCATGGACTACTCCATGGACCAGCTCTCGCGGTTCGTGGACCGCGGCGTGCGCGAGCAGATGGAGCGCGTGGTGCTGGGCGACGACGCGGCGCCCGATCCGACGGCCATCCCCCCGATCTCCGACTCGCCGATCGATCTGCGAGCGCTACTTCGCGGGCGGTTTCGCGGCGGCGGCGCTTCCGGCCCGGGCGGCGGGGACGCCGGCTCCGCCGGTTGAATCCGCCACCCAGGCGTCGAGCGCGGCGAAGGGGTCGGCGGGACGGGACTTCGCGATGGCGATGATGCGCTTGATGGTGCGGCGCAGGTCGTGTCCTTCGCGGTCGTAGACCTCGTCGAAGGCGCCGAGGTCGGTGTAATAGATGCGCTGCGCGAGCAGCACGGCGTTGTCGAGGCGCACGCGGCCCAGGTAGCGCGGGTCGATGGTACGCAGCTTGGGGCCGACGTCGCGGACCAGCGCGTCGCGGGCGCGCATGTACACGGTGTCGTGGGCGGCGACGCGGAGCGCCGAGTCGCCGGCGCCGGGATGGGCGGCATAGGCCGAGTCCACCGATTTGTAGAGTTGGTCCCAGAACCGGCCCAGGAGCTTCTCGTCGGCCCAGCGGTTGGCGGCCACGCGGGCCAGCGCCGTGTCGCCGCGCGAGCGGAAGAACTGTTCGGAGCCGCGGGCGCCGTCGAAGTTGGCGAACGATTCGTTGAAGGGGATCTGGCTCGCGGCGTAGAACGTGTTGTGGGTCAGCTCGTGAATGACGGTGTTGGCGAGATCGAGCGAGTCGCCCTCGAGCGTGGTGGAGAGCAGCGGATCGTTGAAGAAGCCGAGGGTGCTGAAGGCGGGCGAGGGACGCAGGTAGGCGTCGAAGCCCTTCGCTTCGAGAGCGCGCGCCGCGTCGTGGGCGGCGGCGAAGTCGAAGTAGCCCTTGTACGGCACCCGGCCGACGATGGGGAACCACCAGGTGACGGGTTCGAGGCGGTCGCGGTAGGCGCCGGAGAGGACGAGGACGAGGGTGTCGTGGGGGAGCTTCGAGTAGGTCGTGAAGCTCTGCTTGGCGTTGAGGTCGAGGGAGTCCCGGGCGTAGGCGCGCGCGGCGAGGACGATGCGGAGTTTGGCGCGAATCGCCGGGGGCGTGGCCGAGTCGGCGACGAGGGCGGCGATGGAGTGGCGGTGGGCGAGGATGGAGCCCTCGGCCCAGGCGGCGCGGAGGAGGTAGCGGCCGGTGGGGGCGAGCATCAGGTAGGCGACGGGGATCGCGATGAGGACGAGGAGGGAGCGGAGAGCGATTTTGCGGATGCGCATGGAGAAGCGGGAAAGAGCGAGAACTGAAGACCGAAGGCTGAGAGCCGGCGGCTGTGAGCCGTCAGCCGTCGGGAGGGACCGGGACGCCACTCAGACAATCCGGGCGTTCGCGTTTGTAGTTGAACAGACACTCTTACGTTGAGGGGGGTCCCGTTGTGCCCTTGTTGCCGACGGCTGACGGCTGTAAGCTGCGGGCCCTCAGCCTTCAGTTCTGAGTTCTATTAAGTAATTGCCATTTTTGCAGTTAGCCGCCGTCTCGACCGCTTTGCCCCCCGCCTTTTCCGACGCTATCTTCCCCCCTGTGTCCTTCGTCCACCTCCACACCCACTCCGAATACTCCCTGCTCGACGGCGCGAATCGGATCGACGCGCTGATCCGCCGGGCCCAGGAGTTCGAGCAGCCGGCGCTGGCGATCACCGATCACGGGAATCTGCACGCCGCCTGGGAGTTCCAGGAGAAGGCCAAGAAGGCGGGGGTCAAGCCGATCATCGGGATGGAGGCCTACGTGGCCCCGGGCGACCGGAAGGCCCGCACCCGCGCCCCGAACGGCAAGGCCTACTACCATCTGGTGCTGCTGGCCCGCGACTACACCGGGTACAAGAACCTGTGCAAGCTGTCGTCGCTGGGCTACACCGAGGGATTCTACTCGCGACCGCGGGTGGACCGGGAGCTGCTGGCCCGGTATCAGGAGGGGATCGTCGTCTCGTCGGCCTGCCTGGCGGGTGAGATCGCGTCGCACCTCTCCAACGCCGACTTCGAGGGCGCGCGCGAGGCGGCGGCCTGGTACGCCGACCTGTTCAAGGACCGCTACTATCTGGAAGTCCAGGCCCACGATTCCGAGGGGCAGGCGAAGCTCAACGAGCGGGTGTTCCAGCTGGCCGGCGAGATGAACCTGCCGGTGATCGCGACGAACGACGCGCACTTCCTGACGCGCGACGACCACGACGCGCACGACGTGCTGCTGTGCATCGGGCTGGGCAAGGACCGCGACGCGCGCGACCGGATGCGCTACGACGAGGGGCTCTACTTCAAGAGCGCGCCCGAGATCGCCGAGCGGTTCCCCGGGCACCCCGAGGTGCTGACGAACACGCTGGCGATCGCCGACCAGGTGGACGTCCAGTTCACCAAGAAGTACCACGTGCCGTCGTTCCCGCTGCCGGCGGGGGTGAAGTCGGAGAACGACCTGCTGGTGACGCTGGCCGAGGCCGGGGCGAAGGAGCGCTACGGCGATCCGCTGCCCGACCAGGTGAAGGAGCGCCTGGAGTACGAGCTGGGCATCATCACGAAGACCGGCTACGCCGGCTACTTCCTGATCGTCTACGACTTCATCAAGGCGGCACGCGACCGCGGGATCCCGGTGGGGCCGGGGCGCGGCTCGGCGGCCGGGTCGCTGGTCGCCTATTCGCTGCGCATCACCGACGTCTGCCCGCTCAAGCACGATCTGCTGTTCGAGCGCTTCCTGAATCCGGAGCGCGTGTCGATGCCCGACATCGACGTGGACTTCTGCTTCGAGCGCCGCGGCGAGGTGATCGAGTACGTGCGGCAGAAGTACGGCAAGGAGTCGGTGGGGCAGATCGTGACCTTCGGGACCATGAAGTCGCGGGCCGCGATCAAGGACGTGGGGCGGGTGCTGGGGTTCACGCCGGCGGAGACGGACGCGCTGGCCAAGCTCGTGCCCAACCAGCCGAATTTCTCGCTCACCGTGAAGGAGGCGGTGGAGCAGGTCCCGGACGTGAAGAAGCTCTACCGCAACGACGAGCGGTACCGGCAGCTCCTGGATTACGCGATGGCGCTGGAAGGGCTGTCGCGGCACACCGGCGTGCACGCGGCCGGCGTGGTGATCGCCCCGGGCCCGCTGGACGACTACGTGCCGGTGTGCACGCAGGCGTCGAAGGGCGCCGGCGCGGGGGACGAGGAGTCGGTCGTCGTCACGCAGTACGACATGGGGGCGCTGGAGCGGGCCGGGATGCTCAAGATGGACTTCCTCGGCCTCACGACGCTGACCGTGATCCACGACGCGCTGGACGCGATCGAGCAGACCACGGGCACGCGCCCCGACCTGTCGGCGATCGACGAGAACGACCCCAAGGTCTATCAGATGCTGCGCTCGGGGCGCACGATCGGCGTGTTCCAGTTCGAGTCGGCGCTGGCCACGGACCTGTTGCGCGGGATGCGCTGCGACCGGTTCGACGACCTGGTGGCGTCGAACGCGCTGATGCGCCCGGGCCCGCTGGACGCCGGCACGCACCGCGTGTACCAGCGCCGCAAGAAGGGCGAGGAGACGGTCACCTACGCGCTGCCCGAGCTGAAGGCGATCCTCGAGAGCACGTACGGGGTGATCACGTACCAGGAGCAGGTGATGCGCATCGCCCAGCTCCTGGCCGGGATCTCGCTGGCCGAAGCCGACGTGCTGCGCAAGGCGGTGGGCAAGAAGGACGCCGAGCTGATCAAGAAGGAGCTGAACAAGTTCGTGGAGAAGTCGGTGGCCCGGGGGTACGACCGCCGGATCATCGAGGAGCTGGCGGGACAGATCGAGACGTTCGGCCGCTACGGGTTCAACAAGTCGCACGCCGTGGCGTACTCGGTGGTCTCCTACCAGACCGCGTGGCTCAAGGCGCACCACCCGGCGGAGTTCATGGCGGCGCTGCTGTCGTCGTCGATCGGCGACACGGACAGCGTGGTGAAGTTCATCAACGAGGCGCGCGAGCTGGGGATCGAGGTCCTGCCGCCGAGCGTGAACGAGTCGGGCTACAAGTTCACGGTGGTGGGGGACAAGCGCATCCGGTTCGGGCTGGGGGCGATCCGCAACGTGGGCCGGGGGGCGATCGACTCGATCCTCGCGGCGCGCGAGGAGCACGCGATCACCGACCTGTTCGACCTGAGCGAGCGGGTGGACCTGCGGCTGTGCAACCGGCGGGTGTTCGAGGCGCTGATCGCCTCGGGGGCGCTGGACGCACTGGGCGGGCACCGCGCGCAGTACCTGGCGGTGCTGGACAACGCGCTGCACGAAGCGTCGCTGATGCAGCAGGAGCGGACGACCGGCCAGGGGTCGCTGTTCGGCGAAATGGGGGGCAACGGAGAGGGGGAGGGGGAGGGGGAGGGGGCCGTGCTGGAGCGCCACCGGGTGCTGCCCAACATCGGCGCGATGCCGGAGTCCGAGCGGCTGGCCAAGGAGAAGGAGATCCTGGGCTTCTACATTTCGGGCCACCCGCTGGAGCCGTACCGGGTGGAGGCCGAGCTGTTCGCCACGCGGACGGTGGCCGAGCTGGGGCACTGGACCCACGAGCAGATCACGCTGGCCTGCGTGATCACGGCGGTGCGGCGGCAGATCAGCAAGAAGAGCGGGGCCGAGTTCGCCCGGTTGACAGTCGAGGATTTTTCGGGATCTTCGGAGGTGCTGGTCTTCCCCGAAGCGTGGCAGGCGATGGCCGACCGGGTGCGGACGGACGTCCCGGTGCTGATCGAGGGGGGCTATTCGCGGCGGGACCAGGAGACGGACAACCCAACCTTCATCGTCGCGACGATGAAACCGCTGGCCGAGGTCCGGGTGAACGGGCAGGTCGCGGTGGCCATCGAGCTGACGGCAGACGAGATCGTGAGCGCCGACATCATGCGAGACGTACGCTCGGTCGTGGAGGCGCATTCCACCTCGCACGCCGCCAACCCGCCGCTGGAAGTCCGATGGCGCGACGGCGCGACCACGGAGGTCTTCCGGTCGCGGTCGCTGCGGCTGCCGGTGACGCAGGCCGCGCTGACGGAACTGCGCGCGGTGCTGGGCCCGGACCGCGTCCACCTCGTGCGCGGGAACTGAGCCGTGGCCACCGCCTCGCTGGAATTCGAGAAACCGCTCGTCGAGCTCGAGAAGCAGATCGAGGAGCTGAAACGGCTGGCCGGCGACCGGCAGCTGGACGTGGCCAGCGAGCTGGCGCCGCTGGAGAAGAAGCTGTCGGAGCTGCGCGACGAGATCTACCGCAATCTGACGCCCTGGCAGCGCGTGCTCGTGGCGCGCAGCAACAAGCGGCCCTTCACGCTGGACTACATCCGCCTGACGTTCACCGACTTCGTGGAGCTGCACGGCGACCGGCTGTACCGCGAGGATCCGGCGATCGTGGGCGGGTGGGCGCGGCTGGACGGCGACTCGGTGATGGTGATCGGGCACCAGCGCGGGCGCGACACCAAGGAGATCGTGCGCCGCAACTTCGGCATGCCGCACCCCGAGGGGTACCGCAAGGCGCTGCGCCTGATGAAGCTGGCCGAGAAGTTCCACGTCCCGGTGGTCACGTTCATCGACACGATGGGAGCGTGGGCGGGACTGGGGGCCGAGGAGCGGGGGCAGTCGGAGGCGATCGCGCGCAACCTGTTCGAGATGAGCCGGCTCAAGGTGCCGATCCTGGCGACGGTGATCGGCGAGGGCGGCTCCGGGGGCGCGCTGGGGCTGGGCGTGGCCGACCGCGTGATGATGCTCGAGAACTCGGTATATTCCGTGATCTCGGTGGAAGGCTGCGCGGCCATCCTGTGGAAGGACGGCAAGAGCCCGGAGATGCGGGAGAAGGCCGCGTCGGCGCTCAAGATCACCGCGGCCGACCTGTACGAGCTGCGGGTGATCGACGAGATCATCCCCGAGCCGCCCGGCGGAGCCCACGCCGACTTCGAGACCGTCGCCGCGTCCGTGAAGGAAGCGCTCCTGCGTCACCTCGACGAGCTGACGCGTCTCAAGCCGGACAAGCTGGTGCGCCGCCGCCGCGAGAAATTCCTGCGGATGGGACAGTATCTGGAGTAGGCGTGGCGCATCTCATCGAAGTCGCGTTCAAGGGCAATCGGAAGGACTTCTTCATCTGGGAGCAGGACGAGCAGCCGGCGCTGAAAGCGGCGGTGGTCGTCGAGGCCGACCGGGGTGAGGACATCGGCCGCGTGCACGCCGTGGGCGAGCTGGCGGCCCGCCGCAACGCCGGGACGTCGCACGGCTACGGCAATGCCCTGCCCGCCCGCCGCGCCCGCCGCGTGGCCAGCACGCAGGACCTCGAACGGCTCACCGAGCTGCGCGGCCAGGACGAGGACGCCCGGCGCCGCGCCATGGAGCGCGTGAAGGCCAACGACCTGGCGATGAAGGTCTCCGACGCCGAATGGCAGTGGGACCGGAAGAAGCTGACGTTCTACTTCACGGCCGAGAAGCGCGTGGACTTCCGGAACCTGGTGCGCGAGCTGGCGTCCATGTTCCGCACGCGCATCGAGCTCAAACAGATCGGCGTTCGCGACGAGGCCAAGCGGCTGGACGGCGTGGGCCGGTGCGGCCGCCAGTACTGCTCGGCGTCGTGGCTGCCCGAGCTGCTGCCCGTGAATCTCGGGGTGGCCAAGGACCAGCGGCTGTCGCTCAACCCGACGCAGATCTCGGGGGCCTGCGGGCGGCTGATGTGCTGCCTGCGCTACGAGCACGAGTTCTACGTGAAGAGCCGCAAGCGGTTTCCCAAGGAGGGGCGGCTCGTCCCGACCTCGCGCGGCGACGAGAAGGTGCTGTCGGTGGACATCTTCCGCGAGCGGGTGACGCTGCGCGGAGCGGACGGCGAGGCGCGGGTGGTGCCGCTGGCCGATCTGCGCGAGGAAGTGGGGGCGCGCGACCCCGAGGCGGCCTGGCTGCGGGCCCCCCGGCCCGCCGACG
>JBJKPA010000490.1:0-3740 GCA_046706905.1 Gemmatimonadaceae bacterium | reverse complement strand
CGCACCCGTTCGCCGGTTGCCCTTGCGGGCCCCCGTGACTTGCATGTGTTAAGCACGCCGCCAGCGTTCGTCCTGAGCCAGGATCAAACTCTCCAATGAGTTCGAAATAGCTCTCTCGAAAACGCTGTCCACGCTGTCGCGTGAGACAGCGTGTCCGAATCACAGAATGTTCAGGTCTGAACTCTCCCCACGGCCCTGAACAGGCCGCGGATCATCGAGTTCGCCTCGCACATCCATCTTCCCAATTCAATTGTCAATCAGCTTGTTTAAAGCCGTCTTACGACAGCCTCCAACTATAACCCGTACGCCCCAAGTGCGTCAAGCGGTAACCCCAACTTTCCCGCCCCCAACACCCCCGGCTCTCGCCGGCCTCCACCCCACCCCTTCCCCTCTCATGCGCCGTGTAGGAATCGAACCTACAACCTAGTGATTAAGAGTCACTTGCTCTGCCAATTGAGCTAACGGCGCGTGGCTCTCCCGCCCACTCGATGGTGCGCCAGGAGGGAATCGAACCCCCGACCTACAGCTTAGAAGGCTGTTGCTCTATCCAACTGAGCTACTGGCGCTTCGTTCGCAACGGAGACCTCCCACTCGCCTCCGCCAGGTCGGGGCGCCCGGATTTGAACCGGGGACCTCCTGCTCCCAAAGCAGGCGCGATACCAGGCTACGCTACGCCCCGCGAGCCCATAATTCTAGACCGCGCGTCCACGCGAGTCAACCGCGCTACGCGAGCGCGCGCAGCAGTTCCGCGAACGCGCGACCGCGATGACTCACCCGCGACTTCTCCTCGCGCGTCACCTCGGAAAACGCGCGCCCCAACTCCTCACTGACGAAGTACGGATCGTATCCGAAACCGCCCGCTCCGCCGTGCCGCCGCTCGGCGATCCGGCCCGCCGTCTCGCCGTGCGCGACGACCTCGCGCACCCCGTCCCAGTACACCGCCGCGCAGACGTAGCGCGCACCGCGATCGGCCGCGCCGCGCAGCCGCTCGAGCAGGAGCACGTTGTTCGCCTCGTCGAGCGCCACCCCGGCGAGGTCGGGCCGCCCGCTCCACCGCTTGCTCCGCACCCCCGGCGCGCCACCCAGCGCGTCGACCTCGAGCCCCGAGTCCTCGGCCACCACCGCGAGGCCCCCGCTCCGCGCGTGGAAGTAGTGCGCCTTGGCCCGTGCGTTGTCCTCGAACGTGTCGAACGCCTCGACGGCGTCCTCCTCGGGCCGCTCGGCGATCCCCGCGTCGGCGAGATCGCGCACCGTCCACCCGGCGGCGGCGAACAGCGGCCGGAGCTCGGCCAGCTTGCCGGCACTGCGCGTGGCGAGCAGGAGCTCGCGGGCGCTCACACGCCGAGGGCGCGCTGCTGCGCGGCGTCGAGGGCGCGGATCCCGCGCTCGGCGAGCGCCAGGAGCCGGTCGAGCTGGGCGCGGTCGAAGGTGCCCTTCTCCCCGGTGCCCTGCACCTCCACGAACCGGCCCGCGCTGCTCATCACGACGTTCATGTCCACCTCGGCCGCGACGTCCTCGCGGTACTCGAGATCGAGGCGCGGCTCGCCGTCCACGATGCCGACGCTCACCGCGGCCACGCGGCGGCGCACGGGCGACGCGGCGAGCCGGCCGTTGGCCACCAACCAGGCGAAGGCGTCGTGCACGGCCACGCAGGCGCCGGTGATCGCCGCGGTGCGCGTGCCCCCGTCGGCCTGGAGCACGTCGCAGTCGACGCGCACGGTGTATTCCCCGAACCCGAAGCCGTCGAGCATGGCGCGCACGCTGCGCCCGATGAGCCGCTGGATCTCCTGGGTGCGGCCGCCGAGCTGCGAGCGCTCGCGCGGGGAGCGGGTGTGCGTGGCGCGCGGGAGCATGGCGTACTCGGCGGTGATCCAGCCGAGGCCGCTTCCCTTGCGCCACCCGGGCACGCCGTCCTCGACCGACGCGGTGCAGAGCACGCGCGTGTGGCCGAAGGCGGCGAGGCACGAGCCCTCGGCGTATTCCGAGGCGTGCCGCTCCAGGGAGACGGAACGCAGGGCGTCGTTGGCGCGCCCCTCGCGGGGGCCGGCAGCGGAGTGTTCAGCCACGCAGCTTCTCGATGATGGCGGTGGTGGACTGCCCGGGGGTGAGGGGGATGACGACGACGTCGCCGCCGCGGGCACGGACGTCGCGGGCGCCGACGATCGTGGCTTCGGTGTAGTCGCCGCCCTTCACGAGGACGTCGGGCTCGAGCGCACGGATGAGCTCGAGCGGCGTATCCTGCTCGAACAGGACGACGACGTCAACCATGGCGAGGGCGGCGAGGACGTACGCGCGCTCGGCCTCGCCCCGCACCGGGCGCTCGGGTCCCTTGAGCCGGCGCACGGACGCGTCGCTGTTCAGGCCGACGACGAGCGCGTCGCCCTGCCGGCGGGCGCCGAGCAGGAGGTCGACGTGGCCCGGATGCAGGAGGTCGAAGACGCCGTTGGTGAAGACGATCCGCCCCGAGCGTTGACGCCGCCAGGCGCGCGCTTCCTCCCAGGACAAGATGCGCGCCGCCGGAGGCGAGCCGTCGCTCAATACGTGTCCTCGGCGTGCGGATGGAAGCTGAAGGTGCGGACCATCAGCGGGAGCTCGATCTGCTCGTTGTAGTCGGCGGAGATGCGGATCGTGCGCGTGCTCGGGTCGCGGTCGATCGAGATTTCCTTGGCGTCGTACGGAAGGCCGAGCGAATCGGCCTGGTCCCAGAGATGGGCGAGGATGACCGAATCGGGGCGCAGGCTGTTGAACTTCAACTCCTGCTTCATGGCGTCCTCGTACTGATAGAAGTTCCAGTACGCCTGGCCGAGGTTCATGCCGAAGTACGCCGCGGCGGCGATGATCAACAGCGTGAACAGGCAGCCGAGCGAGCTGCGCCCCCGACGCGACGTCACCATTGCGACTGCGCACCCTCGACGATGTCGTCCACGAGGTGCTGGATGGCGATCTTCCGCCCGTCGGCCTCGGCGCGCTCGTCGTACTCGCCGGACTCGGTGAGGCCCTTCTTGCTCCACAGGGTCTTGCCGGTCTTCTGGTCGATGATCTCGACGTCGATCGTGATCTGGAGCTTGCGGCGCGCCGACACGGCCTGGCTCGGGTTGGCGCTGAACGACACGGGGACGTCGGAGTCGTACCGGGTGATCGTGCCGCGGACGATGGCGTCGGCGCGCGCCTCCGGCGCCTGGCGCACGCCCAGCCGCTTGTCGAGCTGGTCGTTCATCGCCGTGAAGAGCTCGCCCTGCACGTCGGGCGACGCAGTGCTGTTGTCCAGCGGGAGCACGGCCATCGTCTTGATTTGGGGCGGAAAGGCCCCTTGCGAGAACCCGTAATGCACCCCGCACCCGCCAAGCACGGCGAGGACGAGGACGCTAAGGAAACGTCCAGATCGTGGCATCGAATGGTGCGGTCGAATCCGACTGTAAGATGACGAGATCAAGGGTGCGGCGGTCACTTTCATCATGATAACGAACGTGGCCGTCGGCCGTGCGGGAGACCCACTCCCGTACCCGGCCGCCGGTCACGTGTTCGAGCCGGGCCAGACGCCCCCGCTCGAAGGTGGCACGCCAGGCCACCGGACGTCCGAAATCGGCGGTCAGGGTCGTGCCGTCGAGGCGGGCGGCGGTATCGGGGGCGGCCGGTAGGGCGAGGCGTCCGAGCGCGGCCCAGACGAGGGGCGCGGCGGGCACGAAGCGGGCGCCGGCGTCCCCGGGCGGCAGGCGGAGGGCATGGCCGATCACCACGGC
>JBJKPA010000489.1:0-8723 GCA_046706905.1 Gemmatimonadaceae bacterium | reverse complement strand
CTGGTCGCCTGCATGCGGAAACTCCTCACGATCCTGAACTACCTCGTCCGCACCGGCCAACGGTGGATCAGCCCCGCCCTGACTCCGCCTCAACCGACCACCGTCTAACAACACAGTTGCTCATCCGTATCGTCCGGATCATCTGCCGTGCATTCTCACTGTTCTTGATGCCCGCCCTGCGGCACGGCCGGCGCGACGATCCCCCGGCATTCGCCGAAGCCGATCCGCGCCGCGCCCGGGCCCGCGCAATAGCCGCGCAGCGTGACCTCGTCGCCGTCCTCCAGGAAGGCGCGCGCCTCGCCCGTGGGCAGCGACAGCGGCTCCGTCCCCTTCCACGTCCGCTCCAGCAGGCATCCGCGCGACTCCTTGGTGCGCCCCGACACCGTGCCGCTGGCCAGCAGGTCGCCGGGCTGCAGGTTGCACCCGTTGCTCGCGTGGTGCGTCACGAGCTGCGCGACGGTCCAGTACATGTCGGTGAAGCTGCCGCGGCTCACCAGCATCGGCGCCGCGCCCGCCTCGCGCATGCGCGCCGAGGAGAGCCACACCTCGAGCGTGATCGCGATGCCCGCCCGCTCCGGCGCACCGGCCAGGTACGGGAGCGGTGGCGGATCGCCCTCGGGGCGCACGAAGGCGGGGACGCGGAAGGGCGCCAGCGCGTCGAGCGTCACCACCCACGGCGACACGGTCGTCGCGAAGTTCTTGGCCAGGAACGGGCCCAGCGGCTGGTACTCCCACGGCTGGACGTCCCGCGCCGACCAGTCGTTCACCAGGCAGAGCCCGAACACGTGCTCCTCGGCGCGCGCCACGGGAATCGGCTCGCCGAGCGCATTACCGGCGCCCACGAACGCACCCACCTCGCATTCGTAGTCCATCCGCCGCGACGGACCGAACGCGGGCGGCCCCGAATCTCCGGCCCGGCTCTGCCCCCACGGCCGGCGCACCGGCGAGCCCGAGGCGACGAGCGACGACGCCCGCCCGTGGTAGCCTATTGGGATGTACTTATAGTTGGGGAGCAGCGGGTGGTCGGGGCGGAACATCGAGCCGACGTTGGTGGCGTGGAAGATCGACGCGTAGAAGTCGGTGTAGTCGCCCACGCGCGCCGGCACGAACAGCTCGGCCTCCCGCATCGGCACGAGGATCTCCGCCGCGTGCGCCTGCCCCGCCCCGCCCACGCGCAGCAACGCGCTCAGCGCGTGCCGGAGCTCGCGCGCCGCCTTCGGCCCCAGCGCCATCAGCTCGTTCAGCGAGTCGTCCTCGCACGCCTGGCAGGGCAGCAGCGCGTCGCCGCTCACCAGCCCGCGCCCGACGACCGCGGCCAGATCCACAATCCGGTCGCCGATCGCCACCCCGACCGAGGGGCGCTCCCCCGCGCCCAGACGGCGGAACACGCCGAACGGCAGGTTCTGGATCGGGAAATCCGTATCCGGCGCGTTGGCGCTCTCGACCCACGACCGGAGCGCCGGATCGTGCGTGCCGTCGAGGCCGCTCACAACAGCCCCAGGCCGTGCAACTCGTCCACCGGTTCGCGGAACGAGCACGAGCCGAACGCCACCGCGTCGTGCCGCGCCGCACGCAGCGCGTCGGCGGCGATCTCGTGGCCGCGCCAGCGCACGCTCCGGTCGCCGATCTCGATCGCCGAAGCATCGCGCTCCTCGAGCAGGGCCAGCGCCAGGCCGTCGTCGGCGCCCTTGCCCATGAGCGCCGCCGCCAGGAATACGTTGAGGAATCCGTACATCACGCCGCGCGGGGCGCCCGCGTCGTAGGTGAGGGCATACTCGCCGCGCACGGGGTGGTGGAGACCCGCGGTGGCCTTGAACGCCACGCCCCGCTCGAGGCAGCGGCGCATGAACCGCACGATCTGACGGCCGCCGGGAATCGCGTCGGGGGTGAGCCCGCCCGTGCGCACCTTGGCCTTGGCCCCGGCGTCGGCGATCGCGGCGATCAAGGCGTCGGGATCCGCCTCGATCGGCACCTCGAGAAACGCGTCGAATGCATCCACGAACTCGTCGGCCGCCTGGACCTCGCCCGGCGTCGCGACCCTGAGCTCCACGGTGTCCACGTGCACGGCGCCGTGCCGCACGTCGCGGTGGTAGTCGTTGAAGCGGTCGACGGACCGGGTGTCGACCTCGACGTCGGCGCTCACGATCGCGCTCAGCGCCCACGAGGCCGACGCCGCGGCGGGGAGCACGCCGGCACCCGCCTCGTCGAATTCCTCGAGCCGCGCCGCGGGGACCACGAACCGGCCCAGCATCCAGGCCTGCGGTCCGTTCCGGTAGTCGGCGTAGGCCCGCACGGCGTCGCCCATCGGAAGCCGCGCCGGGGGAAAGAGCCCGGCGTAGTCCACCACGCGCTCGAGGAGCGCCGTGAGGGCGACGGCCGGGGCGTGCGGGGCCTGCGCGCTCACGGCCGCCGGTGGGTGTGCCCCGCGTGGCGGCTGGCCGCATGACGATGGCGGGCCGCCTCCCATACGCGGGCCAGCTTCCGGCGGCGGTCCACCTTGACGATGGTCCCGCGGCAATTCGCGCTGCCGCACCGGCACCTGTAGAAGCGCAGATCCTTCTCGGTGTACTCGGGCATGTGCTCGAACTGGTAGTCGTAGCTCAGCTCGGCGCCGCGGGGGATGTCCTTGATCGCGTCGATCCAGATGTGGCCGCGCTCGATCACCGCGTCGCAGTTCGGATCGCACGAGTGATTGATGAAGCGCGCGTCGTTGCCGTCGTACGCGGCATCGATCACGATCCGCTGATTGAGCGTGAACAGGAAGGTGTGGTGGCGTGCCGCCTGGTCATCGTCGGGATACCGGCGGTCGGCCTCGGCGTTCGTGATGTGCTCGCCGACGTATTCGATGATCCGCGTGCCCTTGGGAATGTCCACGATGGCGAACGCCCCCGTGCCCTGAATGCGCGAGCGCCGCAGCCGGAACCAGGGGTTCGCGGGGCGCCTCGCCTGCCTGCGTTTCGTCATGTCCTGCCGGAAAGGGGATCAAACGGCCTCGGGCCGTTCCTTGCGATAGGCGTCGGTCGCGTGGCGCAGGGCCAGGAGCGCCGATGCCTCGAACTCGAACTCCATGGCCAGCGCGGCCAACAGCTGGGAGTCGTGGCGGTGCAGCTTCCGCGCCGCCTGATCGCAGGCGTTGTGGCGGCGCAGGTAGTCGCGCCCCGCATGCCAGAGCGCGTTGGCCCGTTGGCGCCACCCCGCCTCGGTGCCCGGGTCCTGGGCCGCGGCCCGCTCGTAGGTGTCGAGCAGGCGGCCCAGCCCGTCGTGGATCACTTCGCAGAACTGCTGGGCGAAGGTGACCTCGGTTTCGACGTCGGAGCGTTCGACGATGCGTGCCACGCGGTCGTGCTGGCGGCAGCACTCGTCGGCGGCGCGGCACATCGCATCGGCGACGGCCTGGGCGGAAACGGGAGTCTCGGACGCCGGCGCGGCGGATGCCGCGGTGGATTTGGACTTCTGCATGAGCGTCGGGAATGCAGGTGGGACGCGAGGGCCCGGAAGAGGGGCGTTCGTCCCCCGCGCGTACGCTGCATTGCAAGATGAACGGCCCGGTACCGAAACGGTAGTGGCCGGGCCCCGGCCCCCGGGCGCTACTTGGCCGCCCGCTCCCGGTGCGTGCGCCGCCGGCGCCCCTGCGTCGCCTCGCGCCCCCGCAGCTCGTCCACGTGGATCCCGAACACCACGGTGCGGAACGGCGCCGGATCGCCCTCCTTGAGGGTCTTCGGCATGAACCGCCGCAGGAGGCCCAACGCCCGCTCGTATTCGGCCGCGTTGGCGGTCCCGAACTCCGGATCCAGCAGGTAAACCGTCCCCAGGGCCACCACGCTGCGCCATTCGAAGGTGCCGTGGATCTCGTCCACCTCGAACGCGACGTACGGGTGGTGGCCGATGGTCGTCAGCTTGGTGCCCTGCGTCGTCCGGCCGAAGACCCACCCGTTGTCGAACACGTAATGGATCGGTTCGATGTCGGGGCGGTCCTTGAACGAGAACGCCATGCGCCCGACATGATTCACGGCCAGCAGCGCTTCGCACTCCTCGGGACTGAGTTCGCGAAAGGTCGGCACGGTCATGGAAACCACCCGGTCGGGCCGGCGGCCGCGCGGGCCGCCGGCGTGGTACGCGTATCCGAAACGTACCCCCGTCCACCGGACCGGGCCAGCCGTACTCCCCCTACGCGATCTCCTGCGGGAGCCGGTAATTGCGTCCCCGGACCGCCACGACCAGTGTCGGCACCACGAACAGCGTGATCGGCGTGGACAGTCCGAGACCGCCGATCACCGCCAGCGCCAACGGCTTCTGCAGCTCGCTGCCGGCGCCGATCCCGAGGGCCAGCGGCAGCAGCCCGAACAGCGTGCACAACGTCGTCATGAGGATCGGGCGCAGGCGCACCCGCGCCGCGTCGAGGATCGCCGACTCCAGCTCCATGTCGTTGTGCGTCATCCGCCACCGCGTGAAGTCGAGCAGGATGATGCCGTTCTTCACGATCAGGCCCACGAGCAGGATCATCCCCATGAGCGACGAGACGTTGAGCGCCGTGCCGGTGAGCAACAGCAACACCATGGCCCCCACGAACGACAGCGGCGCGGCCACGAGGATGGACAGCGGCTCCACGAACGACCGGAACTGGATCAGCATCACGGCGACCACGCTGGCCGCCGCCAACGCGAGCACGAGCAGCATCTGCTTGAAGGCGTTCTGCTGGCTCTCGTACTGCCCGCCGATCTGGACGCGCACGCCCTGGGGGGGCCGGTGGGCGGCGAGCACGGCCTTCACGTCCTTGATCACGTCGCCCAGCGCGCGGTCGCCCAGGTCCGACGTCATCGTGATCATCTGCTGCTGGTTCTCGCGGGTCAGCTCGCTCCGCGACTCGATGCGCGTCACGCTGGCCAGCGACGCGAGCGGCGCCGCCCCGCCCCCGCCCGCCCGCACGATCGGGATCGTGCCGAGATCCGCCGGATCGTAGCGCACGGAATCGGGCGCCCGCACCCGCACGCCCACGGCGCGGTCCGGGAGGTACATCTGTCCGGCCGGCACGCCGAGCAGCGCGCCGCTCACCTGCGCGGCGACGTCGGACGGCGAGAGCCCCAACCGGGCCGCCTGCGCCTCGTGCACGCGGACGGCCAGCTCGGGGGTCGGATCCACCACCCCGTCGTACAGGTCCTCGACCCCCGGCACCTTGCCGAGCGGATCCTGCAGCGAGGCGGCGTACGTCTCGAGCGTGTCGAGATCCTGTCCGAACAGCTTGATCTCCACCGGATTCGTGACGCCGGCCATGTCGTTCAGCGCGTCGGAAAGGATCTGCACGAACTCGATGCGCACCTGCGGGACGGCGATCGCGAGCGTATCGCGCAGCTCGGCGATGACCTGGAAGATCGTCCGGCTCCGATCGCCGGGCGGCACCAGCCGCACCGTGATGTCGCCGCGGTTCTGCTGCGTCGCGAACAGCCCCAGCTCCGCGCCCAGGCGCCGCGACGTCCCGCTGATCTCGGGCACGCTGGCCACGATGTGCTCCACCTGCCGCAGCTCGCGGTCGGACTCCTGCAGCGACGTGCCCTGCGGCAGCCAGTAGTCGAGGATGAACGCGCCCTCGTCCATGTCGGGGAGGAAGCCGGTGGACGCCGAGCGGTAGCCGAGGTAGCCGCCGATGGCGAGCACCACGGCCGCCGCGAGCACCCACACCTTGTGGTGCAGCAGGCCGGCCAACGCCCGCTCGTAGATGTCGCCCAGCGCGTCCACGCCCCGCCCCACCAGATGCAACAGGCCCCGGCCGGCCGGCGTGTCCGCCGACGGCTCGTATTCGGCGTCCCGCTCGGTCACGAACTGTTCGCTGAGCAGGGGGATGATCGTGAACGCCAGGATCAGCGATACGAGCACCGAGATGGTCAGGGTGAGCGACAACGCCTTGAAGAACTGGCCGACCACGCCCTCGAGCAGCCCGAGGGGCAGGAACACGACGACCGTGGTGAGCGTGGACGACGTCACGGCCCAGACCAGCTCCTGCACCGCCTCGCGGATGGCGGCCGTCCGGTCGGGGTTCAGGTGCAGATGGCGGACGATGTTCTCGGTGATGACCACCGCGTCGTCGATCACGAGGCCGATGGCTATCGCCATCGCCCCCAGCGTCATGAGGTTGAGCGTCTGGTTGAGCAGCCCCATCAGGAACAGCGTGATCATCATCGTCAGCGGGATGGACGTCGCGCTGATCGCCGTGATGCGGGCGTGCCGCAGGAACAGGAGCAGGATGATGATCGCCAGCACGGCGCCGATGATGATCGCGTCGCGCACCGCCTTGACGGCGTCGCGCACCAGCTCCGACTGGTCGTAGACCGCCTTCAGGTGCACGCCCGGCGGGAGCGTGGTCTGGATCGTGCGCATGGCGCTCGCCACGCTGTCGGCGATGGCGAGCGTGTTGCCGCCGATCTGGCGCGTGATGTTGATGAGCGCCGCCGGCCGGCCGTCGCCGGCGATGACGGTGGTGTGGTCCTCGGTGCCGAGCTCCACGGTGGCCAGGTCGCGCACCCGCACGCCCGGCGCCACGACGACGTTCGCGATGTCGTCCACCGCGTGGGCCTCGTTGGCCGTCACGACCAGGAACTGCTGGTAGTCCTGCATCACGCGGCCGATCGCGTTGACGGCGATCGCGTTGCTGATCGCCGACGCGAACTGGTCGTACGTCATCCCGTGCTGGGCGAGCCGCGCCGGATCGGCCACGACCTCGACCTCGCGCACGTCGGACCCCTGCACCTCGACCTGCCCCACGTTGGGCACGCGGGAGATGATCGGCTTGATCTGATAGCGCGCGATGTCGTACAGCTGCGCCGGATCGCCGCCCTCCACGTTGTACGAGAGGATCGGGTACACCGACGGCGTGATCCGGTCGGCGGTGACGGTCACTCCCGGCGGCAGATCGGGCTGCACCTGGGCGATCGCGGCGCGCACGAGCTGCAGCGCGTAGATCATGTCGGTGTTCGGCGCGAACAGCATCTGGATCTCGGTCTGCCCGCGGATGGACTTGGAGTCCACGCGCCGCACGTAGAGCACCGTGCTCAGCGCCTCCTCGAGCGGCCGCGTGACGCTGAACATCTGCTGCTGCGCGCCCAGCGCCGAGCCGCCGGCCAGCACGGTGACGCGCGGGAACTGCAGCTCGGGATAGATCGCCGACGGAAGCCGCGTGGCCTCCCAGATGCCCGCCGCGCTGAGGAGCGTGACGGCCAGATAGATGAATCGCCGCTGCGACGCGACGATTCCGAACACCGAGCGCGGGCCGGTCACGGCTTCCTCGTGACGATCTTGGCGCTGTCGGTCACCCCGAACGCGCCGGACGAAACGACGGTCTCACCGGCCGAGAGGCCCTTCAGGATCTCCACATAGCCGGCGTTGCGCGCGCCCACGGTGACGTCGCGGCTGTATGCGATCCCCTTCGCGTCCACGACGAACACGTGGTACCCTTCCCCTTCCGGCACCAGCGCATCGCCGGGAATCGCCAGCGCCTTGGGATGCGTCCCCACGGCGATGCTCCCCATCACGGTCTCGCCCACCCGGAGCGGCCGCGCCGGATGCGCGAGCACGACCCGCACCGGCACGGTGCGGGTGGCGGAGTCGAGCTCGGCCCCCACGTCGGCCACCCGGCCGGTGCCCAGCGCCTCACCGCTCGCCGACTGCCCCGCCGTCACCACCACGGCCTGTCCGGGACGCACACGGCCCGCCTGATCGGCGGTGAGCTGGAGCGTCACGTCCAGGGCGTGTGGGTCGGTGACCTCGACCAGCATCGTGTTCATGTCGGCCGACGCGCCGAGCACCGCGTTCATCACCGTCACCACGCCGTCGATCGGCGACCGGAGCGTGGAGAGCTGCTGATCGCGCCGCGCCGCCACCTCCGTCGCCTTGGCCTGGGCCAGCGCCGCGGCCGCGGTCTCGACGTCCTTGCGCGCCGAGATGCCCTCCTGGACGAGCCGCTGCGCCCGGTCGTACGCCTGCTGCGCGTTCTGCAGCCCCGCCTGCGCGCTCTGCATCTCGGCGTCGAACGTCTGCTGCTCGAACCCGACCAGCGGGTCGCCCGCCTTCACGGTCTGGCCCAGCGAGACGTAGACGCGCGCCACGCGGGTGGGCGCCGGCGCGGCCATCGCCGCGAAGTGCCCGGCGCGTTGCGTCACCTCGCCGATCGCGGCCACGGTTTCGGTGAACGCGCGCGTGCCGACCACGGCGGTCTGCGCGCCGACCACCGGTTGAATCTCGCCCGACGTTCCCGCGCCTCCGCCCGGCGATTTGGAGCAGGCGGCGACGGCGAGCAGCGCGAGCAACAGCGGTGCGGTCCTGGTCATGGGAGTCGTGGGGCCGAAGCGGTGAGAAGTCGAAGGGCGGCCGCGGCGGCGTTCGCCGAGCCGACGTCGGTGATGTACTGGCCCAGCGTGCCGCGCGCGTTGGTCTGCGCCTGCAGCACGTCGGACATCGGCGAGGCGCCCTCGCGGTACGCGGTCAGCGCCATCTGCGCCACGCGGTTGGCGCTGGCCAGCAGGGTGGGGACGCGCGCCACGCGCTGGAGCGCGATGGCGCGCGCTTCCGTCACCTGCGCGATGTCACGCTGGTTCTCCAGCTCGATGAGCCGGAGCTGAGCCCGGGCGCGGTCGCGGTCGGCCTCGGCCGCCGCCACCCCGCTCCCGTTGCGGTTGAAGATCGGGATCGGAATCGCCAGCGCGACGAGCGGCAGGACCCCAGGCTGGCCCCCG
>JBJKPA010000488.1:0-3323 GCA_046706905.1 Gemmatimonadaceae bacterium | reverse complement strand
CGGCGTGGTGTGCACCATGGAGGCGATGCTCCGCTGGAAGCACCCGGTGCTCGGCCTCGTGCGGCCCGAGCAGTTCATCAAGCTGGCCGAGTCCACCGGCATGATCGTCCCGATCGGCGAATGGGCGCTGGAGAACGCCTGCCGGCAGCTCGCCGAGTGGCGCGGCTCCGGGTACGCCGATCTCCACATCGCCGTGAACCTGAGCAACCGGCAGCTCCAGCAGGACGGGCTCGTCGATGCCGTGCGGAGCGCCCTCGAGCGCTACGCGCTGCCGGCCTCGGCGCTGGAGCTGGAGATCGGGGAGACCAGCGCGTCGCAATCGAAGCCGGCGGCCGTGAAGCAGCTCAGCGACCTCAAGGCGATGGGCGTCGCGATCTCGATCGACGACTTCGGCACCGGCTACTCCTCGCTGGCCTCGCTGCGCAGCTTCCCGGTGGACGCGCTCAAGATCGACACGAGTTTCACGCGCAATCTCGTGCGCGACGCCAACGACACGGCGATCGCGGTGGCCGTGATCGCGTTGGCCCGCTCGCTCGGACTCCGGGTGATCGCCGAGGGCGTCGAGCATCCGACGCAGCTCGAGTTCCTGAACGCGCAGGGATGCGAGTACTGGCAGGGGTATCTGTGCAGCGCGCCGGTGGACGGGAAGGAGGCGACGATGGTGCTGCGGCGGATGGCGGCCGCGGCGGGGCGGATCCTTTCGCCGGCGAGTATGGGCGCGGTTTCACCGCCCCGCACCGACTGAAGCGGTCCACGGTTGACGGTCGATCGCCTGGTTGGTGCGGTATTCCGGTGCTCTGATGGATCGTGTGCTCCGATCATCGCTTGACACCCCCGGTGCCCGGCGGCATAATGGCCAGGGCCCCCATACATCGCGCATGTAATCCCCCTCCACACGGCGGTCGTGGCTCGACGCACGACTTCGGGAATCGGCATGCTGGCTGAGTCATGGGTGTCCGGGCGGGCGCTTCGGACGGTCGGGATCGCCGTGGGCACGGCGCTGGTGGCGTCGTGCGTGGACCATGGGAATCTGCTCGTCCCACTCCTGCCGCCCACGATCACGAGCGTGACGCCGAGCGTCGGCGTGCAGGGTACCACGCTGACGGTCACCGTCGTTGGCGCGCACTTCGACGGAGACATTGCCGGCGTCACGGTCGTCGGCAGCGGGATCTCGGCCACCGCGGTGCACGTCACGAGCCCCACATCGATCACCCTGGATCTCGCGATCGCCGCCGACGCCTCGCTCGGTGCGCACTCCGTGATGGTGACGACGGCGGCGGGCACCGCGACGTCGCCGACGTTCACGGTAGATCCGCCGCCGCCCACGCTCACGAGCGTGGCGCCGGGAGTGGGCGTGCAGGGTACCACCGTACCGGTGGCGCTCACGGGAACCAACTTCGTCCCGGGCGCGACCACCGTGGCGGTGAGCGGCGCCGGGGTCGCCGTGGGCGGGGTCACCGTGGCCAGTCCCACCACCCTCACCGCCGCTTTCCAGATATCGGCCGGCGCCACCCTCGGCGCGGACCAGGTCACCGTCTCCACCGCCGGCGGCACCACGGGCGCGCAGCCGTTCACCGTGAAGCCCCCCGTGCCCACGCTGACCAGCGTCGCGCCGGATACGGGGGTCCGGGGCACGGCCCTGCCGGTGACGCTCACCGGCACCAACTTCGTCGCCGGCGCAACGGTCGTCGTGAGCGATCCGGGAGTCACGGTGAGCGGGGTGACCGTGGTGAGCGGCACGTCCATCACGGCCACCTTCACCGTCGCGGCCGGCGCGACCCTCGGCGCCGACAACGTGACCGTGACCACCGCGGGCGGGACGACGAACCCCCGGCCGTTCACCGTAGTGCCACCGACCCCGACGTTGGTGAGCGTGGTACCGAACAGCGGCATGCAGGGCACCGCGGTGGCCGTAACCCTGACCGGAACCAACTTCGTGTCCGGCGCGACTTCGCTGGCGGTGGCCGGCGGTGGGGTGGCCCTCGCCGGGGTCGGTGTCGCGAGCGGCACCTCACTCACCGCCACGTTCGTCGTCGACGCTGCGGCCACCTTGGGGAGTCACGCCGTCACCGTCAGCACGGCCGGCGGGACGAGTAACGCCCTGCCGTTCACCGTCACGGCGCCTCCTCCCACCATCGGAACCTTCACGGCGAGCCCAACGACGATCAACGCCGGACACGCCTCGACGCTCGCCTGGAGCGGCATCACGAACGCCACGACGTGCGCGATCGACCACGGCGTCGGCGCCGTCTCGTGTGGCGGCGGCAACACCAGCGTGGGGCCGGCCGCGACGACGACCTACACGCTCACCGCCACCGGCCCCTCCGGCAGCGTGACCGCGACGGCCACCGTTTCGGTCAACCAGGTGCCGACGCTCACCGGCGTGGCACCGAGCTCCGGCGGGCAGGGCAGCGCCGTGCCGGTGACGCTCACCGGCACCAACTTCGTCGCCCCGGCCACCGTGGCGGTGAGCGGCTCCGGCGTCACGGTGAGCGGCGTGAGCGTGGTGAGCGGCACGTCCATCACGGCCACCTTCACCATCGCGGCCGGCGCGACCCTCGGCGCCGACAACGTGACCGTGACCACCGCCGGCGGCACCACCGGCGCGCAGTCGTTCACCGTGAATCCCCCGGCGCCGACGCTCACCGGCATCAGTCCGGCGCGCGCCGATCAGGGTCTCACGGTGCCGGTGACGCTCACCGGCACCAATTTCCTGGCGGGCGCGACGGTTGCCGTGGATGATCCCGGCGTGACGGTGAGCGGGGTGACGGTCGTCAGCGCCACCTCGATCACCGCGGACTTCACCATCGCTCCCGCCGCCACCGTCGGCGCGGACCATGTGACGGTGACCACCGCCGGGGGAACGAGCGGCGCCCAGACGTTCACGGTCAACACGTCGAGTACGCAGTCGTTCGGCTACAACGCCGGCACGCCGGCCACCTTCACCGTTCCGGCCGGCGTGACATACATCAGCGTCACCGCGTCCGGCGCCCAGGGCGGCGCCGGCTACTATACCGGCGCGGACGGCCCCTCCGCCGGGGGCGAAGGCGGTTCGGTGACCGCCACCATCGCCGTCACGCCGGGCGAGGCGCTGCGCATCGTCGTTGGGGGTGCCGGCGGCGACGGGTCCGCTAGCGGCCCTGGTGGGACAGGGGGCGTCAACGGCGGCGCGGCCGGCGGCGGCGGGAACACCGGCGGGGGCGCGGGCGGCGGGTCGAGCACGGTGCAATCCCCTACCGCCGTCACCCTCGTGGTGGCCGGCGGCGGCGGGGGAGGCGGATCCTACAGCGGCACGCACGGGGGTGGTGCGGGCGGTGGCACGA
>JBJKPA010000487.1:0-2903 GCA_046706905.1 Gemmatimonadaceae bacterium | reverse complement strand
ATCAATCGTTGATGCTATACTCGCGGCATGCCACCCTCCGAACTCGACCTCCTGCAAGGCACCCTCGACGTGCTCGTCCTCCGCGCGCTGTCCTGGCAACCGATGCACGGCTACGCCATCGCGCGTTTCATCCGGGAAGGGTCCGGCAAGGCCTTCCGTATTCTCGACGGCGCGCTGTACACGTCGCTCCACCGTATGGAAGAGAAGGGGTGGGTGGAGTCAGAGTGGGGCATGTCCGACAAGGGAAAGCGCGCGAAGTTCTACATGCTGACCAGTGCCGGGCGGCGCGCGCTCCGGTCGGAGTCGAGCGCGTGGGCGCGTTATGTCGAGGCGGTGGCGGGTGTGATGCGCGCTGAGCCGGAGCCGAGAAGCACATGACCGCGGGCTGGCGTCGCTGGATGCGCATCTTCCCCCGTGATCCGCAGGCGGACGTGGACGCCGAATTGCGCTTCCATCTGGAATCGCGCACGGACGAACTCGTTACTCGGGGGCTCACCCGCGCCGCGGCGCAGGCGCAGGCCGAAGAGGAGTTCGGCAACGTCGATGCCACGCGAACCCTGCTCGGCGCAATCGACCGGCGCATGGCCGCGCGGCACCAGCGGGCGGAGTGGTGGGAGGGGATTGCTGAGGATCTCCGGCACACATTGCGGGGACTCGTGCGGTCGCCGGGGTTCACAGCGATGGTGGTGGTGACGCTCGCGCTGGGGATCGGCGCGAACGCGGCCGTGTTCTCGCTCCTGAATCGCATGTTCCTCGCGGCGCCCGCGGGCGTGCCGCACCCAGGCCAGGTGCGCCAGCTGCTGGTGCGGACCCCCGATCGGAATCGCCTGCCGACGCGGAGCGTCCTCAGTTATCCAGAATTCCGAAGCGTGGCCGCCGCGGTTCCGCTGGCGGGGCGCGTGGGTGGCTCCTTCCCGACGCAGGTGCGCCTGGGGCGGGATGCTGACGCGCCGCTCGTCTCGGCGGAGTACGTCGTCGGCGACTATCTGGGTGTGCTCGGGCTGCATCCGCGGATCGGCCGGTTCTTCACCGGGGTGGAGCTCCGGGCCGACGGGCTCACGCCGGTCGTCGTGATCAGCTACCGACTTTGGCAGACGAAATTCGGTGGCGCTGCAAACGTCATCGGGCGCCCGCTCGACCTGGGCCCCGACCGCTACACGATCATCGGCGTTGCCCCCGACGGGTTCGCTGGCGTCGGGCTGTCCGCCGCGGAGCTGTGGCTCCCGTTCAACACCGCCGAGTCATGGCTCTCGCGAAGACCACACTGGTACGACAATACCGGCTCGCTCATGATCCGCATGCTGGCGCGGTCGGGTCCGCGACTCGGCCCGGCGGCGACGCACGCGCTGCGCGCTGCGGGCGTACGCTACGACTCGGCGTCCACGGTCGTCACCGCGCCACTGCGTGGCGCTGGCGGCCCTGAGTTCTATTCGACCCAGAATGCGATCGCCGAGCGGCTGGCCGCCGTGGCCGCCATCATCCTGCTGATTGCCTGTGCGAACGTGGCCAACCTGATGCTTGCGCGCGCCATGGCGCGACGGCGCGAAACCGCCGTGCGCTTGGCCCTCGGCGTCAGTCGGCGGCGCCTCGTCGCCCAGGCGTTCGGCGAAAGCGTGATCGTGGCGATCGCCGCCGGCGGCGCAGCGGCGGGAGTGGCCGTCTGGGCTGGGGCCGCGCTCCGGCGTCTGGTCGTGCCCACCGCGCAGTGGGGCCCCGCCATGTTCAGCGCGCGCGTGGGCTGGTTCGCGATGGCGGTGGCCCTCATCGCGGGCGTGGGGTCCGGCGCAGTGGCCGCGGTGCAGGGAAGCCGCCCCGAGCTGATGGACGCGCTCAAGCGCGACCCCCGTGCGGGGTCCCGGGGGCGTTCCCGCACACGCTCGGCGCTGATTGTGGTGCAGGCCGCGCTTTCCGTGGTCCTGGTGAGCGGGGCCGGTCTGCTGATCCAGAGTCTGCGGAACGTGCAGTCCGTCGACCTGGGGTATGACGACGTGCACACGCTCCTCTTCGCGAGTCCGAGAGCCGAGGAGGACACCGCCGAATCGCGCGCGATCACCGATGGCATGCCGCAGCTGGCCGCGCGCTTGGCCGCCATTCCGGGCGTGCGGCGCACGGCGCTCATCCTCAACCCCCCGATCTGGGGACTCAGTTGGATCGACACGTACCTGCCGGACCGGGACTCCCTTCCCGGGGCAGCTGAGAGCGGTGGGCCGCTCGCGTCGATCGGCTCGCCCGGCTTTCTCCCCGCCCTCGGTGTCCGTCTGATCCAGGGGCGCACGTTCACCGCCGAGGACCGGGCCGGCGCCGAGCCCGTGCTGGTGGTGAACCAGGCGCTCGCACGTGCCTACTGGCCGGGGCGAAGTGCGGTCGGCCGGTGCCTGATCCTGGAGAAGCGAACCGCCCCCTGCCGGCGAATCGTCGGCGTGGTGGAGAATGCCCACGTGAGCGGGATCATCGAGAAGCCGACGCCGGAGTATTTCCTCCCGCTCGACCAGGCGCCGCACGAGTGGCGCCGTGCCGGGACGATCATCGTGCGTGCCGAACGCGGACGCGTTGGGTCCGTCCGCGACGCCATGACGAGTATCGTTCGCAGCACGTTCGGCCCCGCCGTGCGTCCCGGCATCCAGTCGATGGATGACATCGTCGGTCCGGGGTATCGCCAGTGGCAGACGGGGGCGACGCTCTTTACGGCGGCGGGTGTGCTCGCGCTGCTCGTTGCAGCCGTCGGCGTGTACAGCGTGATGACCTCGTCGGTCACGGAGCGCGTGCACGAGATTGGCGTGCGGATGGCGCTTGGCGCGCGGGCGGCCGGGATCGCTCGGTTGATTGTCGGCGACGCCGTCCGCGTGGTCATGGTCGGGATCGGCGTGGGCGTGGTGGCCGCGTTGGCCATCGCGGGATTCATC
>JBJKPA010000486.1:0-3416 GCA_046706905.1 Gemmatimonadaceae bacterium | reverse complement strand
TCATCCCGTACCTGAACGAGACCCGCGCGGTGAGCCAGCTCGACGTGACCTACACCCCGCCGCCGGACGGCGAGGCCGAGGCCGCCACCCCCGCCACCGACCCGTGGAACTTCTGGGTGTTCCGCGTGAACGTGAACGGCGCGGGCCAGAGCGAGGCATCGTCCAAGATCCTCTCGGGCAACGGCTCGTTCGTGGCCGACCGCACCACCGACGCCTGGCACCTGCGCTTCTTCGTGCGCGGCGCGTACACCGAGCGCCACTACGTGCTCAGCGACACCTCCCAGCTCACCAGCTACACCAACGGCTACGACGGCTCGGCGTTCGTGGTGAAGAGCCAGGGACCGCACTTCTCGGTGGGGGGCACGGCGTCGCTGCACTCGTCCACCGTGGACAACCAGCGCAGCGCGCTGCGCGTGGCGCCGGCCGTGGAGTGGAGCCTGTTCCCGTACGCCGAGTTCCAGCAGCGCCAGCTCACGTTGACCTACACGCTGGGCGCGACGGCGTTCGACTACTACCAGCTCACCCTGTACGAGAAAACCCGCGAGACCCTGCTCGACCACTCCCTGCGCGTGACCTACGACCTCACCCAGCCGTGGGGGAACTTCAGCCTGTCGGTGGCCGGGAGCGAGTACCTGCAGCACCTCGACAAGTACGCGGTAACGGCGTCGGGGGACGGCAATTTCCGGCTGTTCCGCGGCTTCTCGCTGTTCATGTCCATGGACGCGTCGCGCGTGAACAACCAGCTCTATCTGCCGCTGGGCGCGGCGAGCGAGCAGGACGTGCTGCTCCAGCTCCGGCAGCTCGCCACGAGCTACCGGCTGTCGGGCCACGTGGGGGTGAGCTACACCTTCGGGTCGATCTTCAACAACATCGTGAACCCGCGGCTGGGCCGGACCGGCTGACGCCGCGCGGTCGGGCCCGGGCGGCGGGCGGCGAGGCCTCCGGGCGCGGTTGAACCGCGCCCCGCGGCCCCCTAGATTCCGCCACTCGCACCGCTGGAGACGTGGCCGAGAGGCTGAAGGCGGCGGTTTGCTAAACCGTTATAGGGCCTAAAAGCTCTATCGAGGGTTCGAATCCCTCCGTCTCCGTTGTACACCCCGTGTGGCTCATACGTCGGGCGGGGGCTCCCGATGCCGACGGGGAGCAACACCCACACAACCCGTAGGACGGTTTGACGGTAGGACGGTAGGACGGCAAACGTCATTCCCGCTCGCCGTCCTACCGTCCTACTGTCCTACGGTCCTACCGAATGCCTGCCAGGCTCCGCTTCGCCCCGAGTCCAACCGGCTACCTCCACGTGGGAGGAGCCCGGACCGCCCTCTTCAACTGGCTCTACGCCCAACACTACGGCGGCCAGTTCCTGCTCCGCATCGAGGACACCGACAAGGCGCGGAGCACCGACGAGTCCACCCGCGCGATCTTCGAGGGCCTGGAGTGGCTGGGCCTCACATGGGACGAGGAGGTCGTCTACCAGGGCGCCAACCTTCCCCGCCACCAGGCCGACGCCCGCCGGCTGCTCGACTCCGGCGCCGCCTACCGCTGCTTCTGCACCCGCGAGGAGCTGGACCAGCGCCGCAAGGACGCCGAGGCGCGCAAGGAACCCTTCAAGTACGACCGCCGATGCGACGCGCTGCCCCGTGACGAGGTCGAGCGGCGCGTCTCCGCGGGCATGCCCTTCACCATCCGCTTCCGCGTGCCCGAAGGCTCGACGAGCTGGGACGACCTGGTCCACGAGACGATCAGCTTCCCCAACAAGGACATCGAGGACTTCGTCATCCTCCGCTCCGACGGCACCCCGATCTACAACCTGGCCGTGGTCTCCGACGACATCGCCATGGCGATCACAATTGTGATGCGGGGCGACGACCACATCTCCAACACCCCAAAGCAGATCATGCTCTACCGCGCCCTCGGCGCCGAGCTGCCCACCTTCGCCCACCTGCCCATGATCCACGGGCTGGACGGCAAGAAGCTGAGCAAGCGGCACGGCGCGACCGCGGTGGGCGACTACCAGCACATGGGGATCCTGCCCCAGGCGATGCTCAACTTCCTCGCCCTGCTCGGCTGGTCCCCCGGCCACGACATCGAAGTGATGACCGTGCCGCAGATGGTCGAGCGGTTCGATGTGAAGGGGCTGCTCAAGAAGGCGTCGGTGTTCGACCCCGCGAAGCTCGAGTGGATGAACGGGCAGCACCTGAGCCTGTTGTCGAGCGCCGAGTTGGAGCCGCGGGTGACGCCGGCGCTGGTGAAGGCGGGGCTGGCGTCGGCGCGCGACCTGGGCGAGCGGCGCGAGTGGTACCTGGCGCTGCTCGACCAGCTCAAGGTCCGGGCGCGGACGATCGACGACATCGTGCGGCAGGCCGAGCCGTATCTGAAGGACGAGGTCAGCTACGATCCGGCGGCCGAGGCCAAGCAGTGGAAGGACCGGCCGGCGACGGCCGAGCTGCTCACGGCGACGCGCGACGCGCTGGCCGCCGCGCCGGCGTGGGAGGCGGCGCCGCTGGAGGAGTCGCTGCGCGGGCTGGCCGACGCGCGCGGGCTCAAGGGCGGCAAGCTGTTCCAGCCGCTGCGCGTGGCGCTCACGGGGCTCACGGTGAGCCCCGGAATCTTCGACGTGCTCGTGCTGCTGGGGCGGGAGCGCTCGCTGGCCCGGATCGACGCCGCGATCGGCCATCTGACGGCGTGATCGGCGGTTGCGTCGGGTGAATCCCGACCGCGGCGTGGTGAAAAACATGTGTTGACCCGGTCGCGCAAACGCCCGTACATTCCTGCGAAACGCGAGGTACGTCCGCGCTCCCCTCCAGCGTGCGGCGGCCTTGCCGCTGACGAGGCGGGCAGATGACCGAGCCACTGACCCAGCTTGAACGGCGTGTCTATCACTACCTCATAGACTTCCTCGCCGAGAACACGTACCAGCCCAGCATCCGGGAGATCGCCAAGAAGTTCCGGATCAAGTCCACGAAAACGGTCTCCGACCTGCTGCATTCCCTGGAGAGCAAGGGCTACATCCAGCGCGACGAATCGCGCTCGCGGGGCGTACACATCTTCGGCTTCGCGGCCGCGGGAGCGACGCAGCCGGTGCCGGTGGTGACCGGGGCGCCGATGGACGCGGCGGGTCCGCAGAAGGCGGCGCGCTACGTGACGATGGACCGGCGCTTCCTGCCCAGCGACGACGTGATGTTCCTGCGCGCGTCGGACGACGCGCTGAGCGGACGGGGGATCCTGAGCGGCGACTACGTGATGGTCTCGCCGTCGGCGCGGGCGAAGGACGGCGACCTCGTGGCGGCGCGGGTGGCGGGGAAGACGCACGTGCGGATGCTGACGCACCGCGGGGCGTCGATCGTGCTCGAGGCGAGCACGCCGTCGGTGCCGCCGATCGAGGTGGGCCCGACGGACGACTTCGCGATTTTGGGCGT
>JBJKPA010000485.1:0-16054 GCA_046706905.1 Gemmatimonadaceae bacterium | reverse complement strand
GGCTTGGGCCAGACCGCGAGTACGTGGTTCTGGTCGCGCGGCATCACGCGGGCGCCCGTCTCGCCGGTGCGGATCTCGGTGCCGCCGATGACGAGCGGGATCTCGATCCGCTCGCCGGCCATGGCGGTCAGCCGGGCCTTGAGCGAGGCCCGTTCGGGGGAGCCGGGCGCGTAGCCGCGGACGGGCTCGTTGACCGGCGGGGGAACGCGGCGCGTTCCGCTGAACGCGGCCAGGGCGGCAGTACGATCGGAAGATGGCATGGTCGAATCTCGGATGGTGCCGGAGTACGGGGCGCGCGGCGCGCGCCGGAGAAAGATACCCCGATGCCCGGAGCGGGACCAACGCGGCCGGGGGTCGCGAACCGGCCCCGCACCCGCCACATTATCGGGAGCGTCCGCTTCCCGGACGCCGCTTCGAACTTCCACTCCCCGCGAACGAATTCGTGAAAGTCCTCATCGCCGACGACGACGAGACCATTCAGGCGCTCGTACGCTCCGTGGTCGTGAGTCTGGGGTACGAACCGGTCGAGGCCGCCAACGGCGCCGAGGCCTGGGAGCGGTTCCACGCCGAGCGGTTTCCCCTCGCCGTCGTGGACATCGAGATGCCCGACATGGACGGGCTCGAGCTGTGCCGCCGCATCCGGGCCGCCGATCCCAACCACGAATCGTTCATTCTCGTCCTCACCGGACGCAGCACGCACGACGACCTGGGCGCCGTGCTCGAAGCGGGCGCCGACGATTACATCGCCAAGCCGACGTCGCCCAACAACCTGCGGGCCCGGCTCGTCATCGCCCAGCGGCGCATGGAGCAGGAGGCGCAACGCCGCGCCGCCGAGGCCGAGCTGGCCCGCGCGCGCTGGCTGGCCGGCATCGGCGAGACCAGCATCGCCCTCCAGCACGAGATCAACAACCCGCTCTCGGCGCTGCTCGGCCATGCGGAATTACTGATGCTCGACGAACACGACCGGGGCGAGAAGAACGAGCACGTGCAGGTCATCCACGAGCAGGCGCTGCGCATCGCCGAGGTCGTGAAGCGGCTGCGCAAGCTGCGCGACCCGCAGACGGTGGAATACGTGGCCGGCTCCCGGATGCTCGACCTGAGCCACCCGCCGGCCGAAGAGCCGTGACCCCGGCGGGCGATCCCGGCCGCCGGTACCTCGGCGCCCACACGATCGAGAACGGCGGAATCCACATGGCCGTGCGCCGCGCCGCCGGGGCGCACATGACCGCCCTTCAGGTCTTCACCGCGATTCCCAAGTTCTACGGCGACCGGACGTCCATCAAACCGGAGCGCGTCGAGCGCTTCCGCGCCGCCCTCGCCGAGGCCGGGATCGCTCCGGCGCACGTCGTGGCCCACGCCGCGTACGTGCTCAACACCGCCACCCCCGATCCGGCCAAGTGGCCCCGCGCCCGCGACGGGCTCACCAAGGAGCTCGAGCGCTCCACCGCGCTCGGAATCGGCGCCGTCTGCTTCCATCCCGGCGCCGCCACCGACGACGACCGCGACGCCGCGCTCGACCGCATCGCCGCGGCGATGACGCACGCGCTGGAGCACGTCGAGGGCGCCACGCGCCTGCTGGTCGAGAACACGGCGGGCGCCGGCCGCACGATGGGGCGGACGCCGGCCGAGGTCGCGGGCATTCTCGAGCGCATCCCGGCAGCGCGGCGCAAGCGCGCCGGCTACGGACTCGACACCTGCCACCTGTTCGCGTCGGGTTTCCCGATCCACGAGAGCGCCGCGGCGCAGGCCGCCGTGCTCGACGACTTCGAGCGCGCGACCGGCGAGCGTCCCGGATTCTTTCATCTCAACGACAGCGAGGGCGCGCTGGGCTCGAACAAGGATCGCCACGCGCTGATCGGAAAGGGGCAGATCGGCGCCGAGCCCTTCCGCTGGCTGCTCCACGACCCCCGCTCGGCCGGGGTGCCGTGTATCCTCGAGACGCCGCAGGAGAATCCGGGCATGGCCGACGACGATCCGAGTCCGGATCCGTGGGATGTGGCGATGATGGACCTGCTGCGGGAACTGGCGAGCTGAGATACGGCGCAACGGCGAACAGAAGGCAGAGAGCCGTGAGCCGTCAGCCGTGAGCCAACAGCAACAACTGCACCCGGGACGGCCCTCGGCGCACCCGCTCAGTGCGTGGACACGAGCACGAACGCGGTGATCTGCGTGACGAGGTTCTGGTCGAGCGGCAGCGACGGGTCGGTATAGGCCGCGCGCTGCTCGGCGAGCCCGACGGGGGCGTCCTTGAGGACGTGCGTCATGTCCGGCAACACCAACATCGTGGCGTGGGGATTCGCGGCGGCCAGGCGGGTCGCGTCGGCGACGCCGACCTGCGCGTCGTGCCCGCCCTGCACGATCAGCACCGGGATCGTGAGCTTCGCCAGCTCGACGGCCGGATCGTACCGGAACCAGGAGATGAGATAGGGCTGGACGCTGGGGCGGTACAGCGCCATCAACTGCGCCGGCACGGTGTCGGTGGTCTGCCCCTTGGCCAGACCGGCCAGGATGAGATCGGATTTGACGAACAGCTCGGGGGGAAGCTGCCTGGCGAGCTGGTCGTGCAGCACGTTCGCCGCCGAAGACCCGGCGCCTTCCAGCGAGACGAACGCGTCGGCGCCGGCGGTGCGCGCCGCGATCATGCCGATGAGCGATCCCTCGCTGTGGCCGATCACGGTGACGGAGCTGAACCGCTTGTCGGCCCGCAGAGCCTTGATCCAGGCCGCGGCGTCGTCCACGTAATCGTCGAACCGGAGCTGCGACTCCGCGGGGCCCGCGGCCCGGCTCTCGCCGATCCCGCGTTTGTCGTAGCGGAGCGAGGCGATGTCGCGCACCGCGAGAGAGTCGGCGAGGAGCTTGTAGGCGTCGGTGCGGATGCCGGCGGGGCTGTTGCCGTCCCGATCGGTCGGTCCGGAGCCGGCGATGATGAGTGTCACGGGCCAGGGGCCGGCGCCCGTGTCGGGCAGGGTGAGCGTCCCGTAGATGTCGCCGGTGGCCGTGTGAAGGGTCATCGGCTGTTCGTGGGGGTCCGCGACGGTGACGGTCGTGGCGGCGGCGAGGCAGGCGGCGAGGATCAGCGATGGCATGGGGATCGGCTCGGCGTGGGAAAACCAACATACGACAATTGGGGAATCGGGCAAGGAAACGGCGCCACCGCAACGGAAGGCGGAGAGCCGTGAGCCATCAGCCATGAGCCAACGGCAACAACTGCACACCGGACGGGTCCCGACTCATCCGGGGCGCGCCTGGACTCCCGCGATGACCAGTTGCGCCGCTCGGCAGCCGTCGAGTTGCGCCGGATGGAACTTCCAGTGCGCGATGGCCGTGCGGGCGTGCTCCGCCAGTGCCGTGTCCCGGTCCAGCACGACGAGCAGCGAGGACATGACCGGGTGCCCCGTCGTGTCCACGACGAATGACACACGAGCCCTCGCCGCGTCGACGGTCGGCGTCGGTTGCACGGTGAGCGTCGTGTCGGGAATCCAGACCGCGGGCCGGTCCACCTGGAAGGCGAAGTACGTGTTGGAGCGTGCGCACGCCGGGAGCGCCGTCTGCGCGCGGACGGCCAGCGGGGCCAGCATGAGGCCGAGGATGGGGTAGAGGAAACGTCGCATGCCACGATGCTCCACGGGAGGGCTGCTCTCATGATGGGCAATGGAAGTTGATCCCCCGTGACGGCCGCATGAGGATTCGATGATGATCGGCGGCGCTGTCGGACCCGGATGGACAAAGGGCCGTCCCGTATGCCCTTGGTGCCGTCGGCTCACGGCCGTCGGCTCACGGCTTTCGGCCTTCCGTTCGCAGTCCCGCGGTTAATACTTGCATACTTAGCTAATTATCTTATCTTACCTCCCATGGACTCCGCCTTCAAGGCCCTCGCCGACCCCACCCGGCGCGAAATCCTCAAGCTCCTGCGCAAGGGTCCCCGCACCTCGGGAGAGATCGCCGACCAGTTCGACACCGCCTGGCCGACCATCTCCCGCCACCTCGGCGTGCTCCGCGACGCCGGCCTCATCCTCTCGGAGCGCCACGGCCAACAGGTCGTGTACGAACTCAACACCACCGTCTTCAACGACGTCGTCGAGCAGATCCTCGACTGGATCCGTCCCGGCGCCGGGAGGAAGCATGCGTAAGTGGTATCCGGCCGTCGTCATCGCGGCCGCGTTCGTCTTCTCCTTCGCCGTCTACCACCGGCTCCCCAACCCCATGCCGGTCCACTGGGACGCCACCGGCCACGTCAACGGCTACGGCAGCCGCGCCTTCGGGGCCTTCTTCGCGCCCGTCATGGCGCTCTTCATCTGGGCCATGATGCGCTGGCTCCCCACCATCGACCCCCGGCGGGCCAACTACGCCAAGTTCCAGGGCACCTACGACCTCATCGTGGACACCGTCGTCACGCTGCTCGTCGCCGTCCACGTCGGCGTCATCGGCTCCGCCCTCGGCTGGCCCGTGCGCATCGAGCGCACCATGCCGCTCCTCATCGGCGTCGTGTTCCTCATCTTCGGGAACGTGCTGCCCCGGGCGCGCTCCAACTGGTGGTTCGGCATCCGCACCCCGTGGACGTTGTCCAGCGACGTCGCGTGGACCAAGACGCACCGCATCGGCGGGTACCTCATGTCCGGCGCCGGCGTCGTCACCATCCTCTCCGCCCTCCTCCCACCGCGCGCGTCGGTCGTCGTGATGATGACGGCGATCGGCATCGCCGCGCTCGGGTCGGTGGCCTATTCGTACTTCGCCTGGAGACGTGAACAATCATGAACCGCACATCCCTGGCCGCCCTCGGCCTGATCGTCACCCTCGCCGCCGGCGCCCGCGCGCAGAGCGGGGGACCCTACACCTTCCACATGGTCATCGGCCGCGACACCCTCACCAGCGAGGTCGTGGAGCGCTCGGGCGACTTCCTGCACATCGACATGGTGGACAAGACCACCGGCGCCCACGTGGTGACCAGCATGTCGCTCGGCCCCGACGGCAGCGTGCCGGCCATGCACAACTCGTTCTACCGCCTGAACCAGCCGTCCCCCGAGCCGCTGCAGGCGGCGGACTTCACCTTCGCGCGCGACTCGGTGACCGTCGTCATCAGCGGCAACGTCTCGCGCACCGAGCACCTCGCGACGCAACGCGGCGCGGTGCCGTACATCAATCCGTCGTTCGCCACGATGGAGCAGGCGCTGTTCCGCGCCCGGGCCATGGGCGGCACGCTGGATACGGTGCCGCTGTTCATGGTGGCGGGCGGCCAGACGATTCCCGCCACCGTGAGCTGGCAGGGCGCCGACTCGGCCGTCGTGACCATCGGCGGGTCGGCGATCCACGCCGCCGTCGGAAAGGACGGCTCGCTGCTCGGCGCCACCATCCCGGTGCAACACGTGACCGTGATCCGGAGCGCCGGGGCGCACCCCCTCGTTTCGCGTCCCATCGACTACGGCCCGCCTCCGGGTGCCCCGTACACCGCCCGGGACGTCACCGTACACACCCCCGCGGGGCTGTCGCTCACCGGGACGCTCACCCTGCCCACGGTCCGCCACGGGCGCGTGCCGGCGGTGGTCACGATCACCGGCTCGGGCACGCAGGATCGGGACGAACGGATCAGCATCGTCGAGGGTTACCGTCCCTTCTGGCAGATCGCCGATACGCTCGCGCGGCGGGGCATCGCCACGCTGCGGCTCGACGACCGCGGCATGAACGGCTCGAGCCCCGGCCCGGCCGACGCGACGTCGGCCGATTACGCCAACGACATCCGCGCCGCGCTCGCCTGGCTGCGCGCGCAGCCGGAGATCGACGGGAACCGTCTGGGCCTCGTCGGGCACAGCGAGGGCGGGATGATCGCCCCGATGGTCGCCGCGACCGATCCCCGCCTCAAGGGCATCGTGCTGCTCGCCGGGCCGGCGTACACCGGCAAGCGGATCCTGGCCTATCAGCAGCGCAACGCCGTGGACAACGCGAAATCGCTCACGCCGGCCCAGCGTGCGCGCGCCCTGGCCGAGAGCGACAGCGCGACCCGGGCGCTGGCCCGCAAGAGCGCGTGGCTGCGCTACTTCATGAACTACGACCCGCTCGTCACGGCGCGGAAGGTGCGCGTCCCGGTCCTCATTCTGCAGGGGGAAACCGACCAGCAGGTGACGCCGGAGCAGGCGGATACGCTGGCCGCGGCGTTCCGCGCCGGGGGCGATCGCGACGTCACCGAGCGGAAATTCCCCGCCACCGACCACCTCTTCCTGGCCGATTCGATCGGCGATCCGGCGCGCTATCCGGTGCTGGCGACGCGCACCGTGCGGCCGGCGGTGCTCGGTGCGATCGCCGACTGGCTGGTGGTACACCTGCGCTGACGGGGCGCCGACGGGTCGCTGTTCCCGAGTGAAAACGGAGGCGTTGTCAGAGGGAAAACCGTGCAAAGTTCCTATTGCGTCCGGGGAGGAGTGTTTTACCTTTCCGCGCGACGGACAGCGGTTCCCTCTGCGAACACCACTCCGTTTCACAATTCCAGGAGAGACCACATGGCTGCGAAAAAGGGCAAGAAGGGCGGGAAGAAGGCCGCCAAGAAAACGGCGAAGAAGGCCGTGAAGAAGGCCCGCAAGCCCGCCAAGAAGGCGGCGAAGAAGTCGAAGCGGAAACCCAATGCGGCGTTCATGAAGCCCGTGCAGCCGGATGCCACGCTCGCCGCCGTGGTGGGGTCGAACGCGATCCCGCGCACCGAGGTCACCAAGAAGCTGTGGCAGTACATCAAGAAGCACGGCCTGCAGGATGCGAAGGAGCGCCGGATGATCAACGCCGACGCCAACCTCAAGGCGGTGTTCGGTGGCAAGAGCAAGGTCTCGATGTTCGAGATGACCAAGCTCGTCGGCAAGCACCTCAAGTAGGTCGCTCGGCCGCAACGCAACGAGGGCGCGCCCGACGGCGCGCCCTTTGTTGTCTCCGCCCCGGAGCCGGCCGCCCCCGCCGGAACTTCGCCCTGCCCGCCGGCGTACGGTTTCGTAGATTCTCCCGGAGTCCCGGCGCGCCCGCCGCGCCGCGCCCTTCACCCTCGCCCCGCGTCGCGTGGCCAAGAACGCCAAGTCCCGCAAGTCATCCAAGTCCGCTCAATCCACGAACGTCGTCGCCGAGGCGCGCCGCGGGCGCGGCGGCGGCGGGAGCACGCGCCATGGCCGCCGCTGGTGGTGGGAGAACACGAAATCCCTCATCGGCGCCGTCCTGATCTTCCTCGTCATCCGCACGTTCCTCGTCGAGGCGTTCAAGATCCCCTCGGGGAGCATGATCCCCACGCTGCTCGTCGGCGACTGGCTGTTCGTCAACAAGGCGGTCTACGGCCCCACCGTGCCGTTCACCGACATCCACCTCCCCGGCTACTCCGACCCGCACCGCGGCGACGTCGTGGTGTTCATCTCGCCCTACCAGGCCGACGAGGCGGCACAGGGCAACGATCCCACCCCCACCCTCGTCAAGCGCCTGATCGGGATGCCGGGCGACACGATCTACATGCGGCAGGGCATGGTGTACGTCGACGGGAAGGCGGACCCGCAGGGGCCCGGCGCGCTGCGCTACACCGGCGATCCCGCGCAGTCGCCCCCCGACGCCACCGACCCCGACTTCGCGTGGCAGAGCAAGATCGCGCTCCACGACACGCGCTTCGGCTCGGCGCCCGCCGAGCCGACGCACGACAACTGGGGCCCGCTGTTGATCCCCCCCGGCCACTACTTCATGATGGGCGACAACCGGTACTGCTCCAAGGACAGCCGCTACTGGGGCACGGTGCCCCGCGCCAACATCCGCGGCCGTCCGCTGTTCGTGTACTACTCGTATCGTCCGGGACCGGGCGGGCTCAACGACTGCGACGGCCGGACGAGCGATCGGCCGCTCCCCTTCATCACCGACATCCGGTGGAGCCGCCTCTTCCACGTCATCCGCTGACCGTCGATCCGGTGCAACGCAACCTCCGGTCGCGCGTCTATGATCGGGGGCGCTCTGCTGCCAGACGCGAGAACGGCGTGCGCCCCGTCCACTCCCTGCTCCACCAATACCTGACCTGACGCCGGGCCGGGCTTCCGTTCCTCCGCCGTGCGGGGCCGCATGAACCGCTGGTCACCGCTGTCGCAGCGCATCGAGCTGCTCATCGCGCTCTCCCAGCTGGCCTGCCTGGCCACGCTGGGCGCGCTGCTCGCCGCCTCGTGGGCCCACACGGAACGGCTGCTCGACGGCACGTTCGTCACGTCGCTCGGCATCTTCTCCCTGGCCGCCGCCGGCATCGCGCTCCGCACGCGCCGGCTGCCGCGCCTGCTGTTCGGCGGCTTCGCCGTCGTCGCCGCGGTGCTCACGCTGGCCGAGCTGGCGGGCATGCTCCTCCCGCTCTCCGGTCTCGCCGTCACCCTGCACATGGTGGGAGACGCCGAGAAGGCGATCCTCGTCGCCGCGCTCAACACGCTGCTCCCCCTCTACGCGCACGCCGCGCAGGTCGCCGAGCGCCGCGCCGCCGAGGCGCTCGAGCGGAGCGTCGTCGCCGAGCGCACCTTCTCCTCCACCCTCGAGGCCAGCGTCGCCGTGCGCACCGCCGAGCTGGAGGACGCGCAGCGCGTGCTCCAGCGCATGTGGCGGCTGGGCCAGCAGATCTCGCTCGAGCTCGATCCGTCGCGCGTGCTCGAGCGGTTCGTCGACGCCGCCAGCGACATCGCCCAGGCCGACGGCGCCGCCATCGGCCTCATGGGCGAGGACGGCACGGTGCGCGTTCCCATCGCGCGCGGCGCGCTGGTGAATCTCGCCGGCACGCAGGTCCGGGCCGGCGAGTGCGCCATGGGCCGCGTCATCCGCACCGGCACGCCGTGGATGCTGGACGACGCCGCGGGAAATCCCGCCGCCGACTTCCCCTTCCGCCGCCTCGCCACCGGCACGGTGCGCAGCTGCGCCGTGCTTCCCATCTCCCGCCGCGGCGAACGCGTCGGCGCCGTGCTGCTCGTGCGCCTGGAGCGCAACCCGTTCACCGACGTCACCCTGTCGCGCGTCAACTCGATGGGCGACCTGCTCAACGTCGCCCTCGAGAACGCCGAGCTGGTGGAGACGCTGCGCCAGGCCGAGTGGCGGTTCCGCACGCTCTTCCGCTCGGCGCCCGACGCCGTGTTCACCGTGCTGCGCAGCGTGCGCATCCGCGAGGCCAACGACGCGGCCGCCGATCTGCTCGGCGTCGAGGTCGTGCGGCTCGTCGGCCGACGGCTGGGCGACCTCGTGGCCGACGAGGACCGCGACCGGCTGGAGCAGGCGCTCGCCGACACCTTCGCCGGCCGCCCGGCGCGCCTCGAGATCACCTTCCGCCGCGCCGAGGAGCAGCCGTCGCGCCTGGTGTCGTTCGCCGCCAGCCTCCTCCCCGAAGCCGATCCGCCCACGATCCTCGTCGTGGCCCGCGACGTCACCGCCGAGCGCGACATGCGCGTCCGCCTCATGCAGTCCGACCGGCTGGCCGCCGTCGGCGAGCTCGTGGCCGGCGTCGCCCACGAGGTGAACAACCCGTTGAGCAGCATCAGCGCCTACGCCCAGCTCCTCCTGCGCGACGAGCGCATCGACGGCGCGCAGCGCGAGCAGGTCGAGGTCATCCGCTCGGAGACGACGCGGGCCAGCCAGGTGGTGAAGGACCTGCTCGCCTTCGCCCGGCGCAGCGAGCCGCGCCACGAGCCGCTCGACCTCAACATGGTGGTCGCCCGCACGCTCCGCATGCGCGCCTACCAGCTCTCCTCCGGCCGGATCGTGGTGCAGCAGTCGCTGGAGTCCGGGCTCCCGCCCGTGATGGGCGACGCCCGCCAGCTCCAGCAGGTCTGCCTCAACCTCGTCACCAACGCCACCCAGGCCATGGCTTCGAGCGTCGGCGGCACGCTCACCGTGACCACGCGGACGGAGGAGGGACGCGTCGTGCTCGAGGTGACCGACACCGGGACCGGCATCCCGGCCGAGCTGGGCAGCCGGATCTTCGAGCCCTTCTTCACGACCAAGAAGGAGGGCGAGGGCACCGGCCTGGGCCTCAGCGTGAGCTACGGCATCGTGACCGCGCACGAGGGGCGGATCGAGGTCGCGCAGACCTCGCCCCGCGGGACCACCTTCCGCGTCACCCTCCCCGCCGCCGAGGCCGCCGTCAGCGGCGGCACCGCGCCCGAGCCCCCGCTCGTCCTGCGCTCGGCCATCGCCGGCACGCGGCTCCTGTTCGTCGACGACGAGCCCGCGATCTGCAGCAGCGTCACGGCATACGCCCGCACGCGGGGGTTCACCGTGATCACGGCGGCCAGCGGCGAGGCGGCGCTCGAGATCCTGCGCGAGACCAACGTCGACGCCGTCGTGTGCGACATCCGCATGCCCGGCATGGACGGCTTCGCCTTCCACAACTGGCTGCGCCTGGAGCGCCCCGGACTGGCCACGCGCACCGTGTTCATCACCGGCGACGTCGTCACGGCCAGCAACCGGCGCACGGTGCGCCAGCCGGTGCTCGCCAAGCCGTTCACCTTCGAGCGGCTGGAGGCGTCGCTCGTCGCGGTCATCCAGGGGCGGCCGTTCGACGACTCGCGCTTCACCCCGATTCACGGCGTGGAGCGGATTCCGTAAGTTGGAGGAGCGCCGGCCGGACGCCCGATCCATTTCGCGCCGGCGGCTGTCCAAGACCAGGAACCCGAGCGCACATGGCCTCCTACTTCCCGCGTCAAAGCATCGAACTCCGCCTGGTCGAGGAATCGAAGGCGTTCCGCCGGCTGTCGTTCAACCTCGTCGAGATGGGACTGCTCACGGGGATCGTGCTGCGGCTGTATCGGGCGGTGGTGCTCAGCCACGGCCCGTCCAGCTGGCTTTATTTCGGCGGCACCCTCGTGGTGGGACTGGCCTTCGTCTGCGCCATGACCACCGGCCACCTCGCCAACTACCCGCTCAAGAAGTGGGTCTGGCGCGCGCCCGCGTTCGCCCTCGCCGTCGTGGTCGGCGAGATGGCGACCAGCCTCCTCCTCATCTGGGCCAACCGCGAGCCGCAGGGCACCGCGCGCGCCGCGTTTCACGACTGGCCGGGGATGGCGCTCAACGCCTTCTGGACCCGCGAGCTCGTGATCTGCGCCTGGGCGGCGCTGCTCGCCCTGATCGTGACCCTCGTGCGCCGGACCATGGTGGCCGCCGAGCGCCACGAGAAGCAGGAGCGCGAGCATCAGGCCGAGGGCTGAGCCGAGCCGCCACACCGTGCGACCCGACCCCTTCCTCCTCGAGCGGTACTTCGCCGGCCGCGAGTTTTCCGCCCCGTACCAGCTCTCCGGCTCCGACTGCGAGACGCTGAGCGTGTCGGAACTGCTCGCCTTCGATCCGGAGGCCCTCCAGCGGCTCCAGGCGCTTCGCCTGGGCTACACCGAGACCGAGGGCGCCCCGGAGCTCCGCCAGGCGGTCGCGGGCCTCTACGGGGCGATTACGGCCCGCGGCGTGCTCATCCACGCCGGCGCCCAGGAGGGGATCTTCACCCTCGTGAACGGCATGCTGGGGCCCGGCGACCACGCCATCGTGCAGTGGCCCTGCTACCAGTCGCTCATCGAATTGCCGCGCGCCGCGGGGGCGGCGGTCACCCCCTGGCGGGCCGACCCCGCCACCTGGGCCCCCGACCCCGGCGAGCTGCCGCGCCTGCTGCGGCCGGAAACCCGGCTGCTCGTGATCAACAGCCCGCACAACCCCACCGGCTACCAGTTCGACCGCGGCGCGTTCGACGCGATCGTCGCCTTCGCCCGGCGCCACGGCCTCGTCCTGCTTTCCGACGAGGTCTACCGCGGGCTCGAATACGACGAGGCCGACCGGCTCCCCGCGATGGCCGACGTCTACGAGCGCGGCGTCTCGCTCGGCGTGCTGTCCAAAGCGTATGGGCTCCCCGGGCTGCGCATCGGCTGGCTCGCCACCCGCGACGAGGCCCTCCTCGCCGCGGCGGCCGCGATCAAGGACTACACGACGATCTGCAACGGCGCGCCGAGCGAGCTGCTCGCCACCGTCGCGCTGCGGGCCGGTGCCCCGATCCTCGCCCGGAACCGGGCCCTGGTGGCGCGCAATCTGGATCTCCTGCGCGGCTTCTTCGCGCGCCGCTCCGGCCGGCTGCGCTGGGTGCCGCCGCGCGCCGGCTCGGTGACCTTTCCCACCGTGCTCGGGGACGAGACCGTCGAGACCTTCTGTGCGCGCGTCCTCGACCGCGCCGGCGTGCTCCTCCTGCCGGGGACGGTGTTCGATCCGGCGAGCCGCGAGGTTCGGGTCGGGTTCGGCCGCGCCAACATGCCGGAGGCGCTGGACCGCCTGGATGCGGCGTTGGGCTGACGTGCCGGGGCGGGTCTGGCCGGCGGCGTTATATTGCCCGCATGTACCGGAAGAACAAGGAGCTCATCGTCGTCGGCGACCGCGTGCTGGTGAAGGTCGTGGACGGCGAGGAGCGGACCAACGTGGGGCTCTATCTGCCGCCCACCGCCGTGGACAACCAGGCGGTGCAGGGGGGCACGATCGTGGCCACCGGTCCCGGGCTCCCGCTGCCCAGTCCCGACGCGTCGTCCGACGAGCCCTGGCGCGCCGCGGCGCGTGAGACGCGGTTCGTGCCGATGCAGGCCCGCGACGGCGACTACGCGCTGTTCTTCCGGAAGGCGGCGGTCGAGATCACCTTCGACGACGAGCGGTTCCTGGTCGTGCCGCAGCAGGCGATCCTCGCGCTGGTGCGCGACGAGTTCTGAGAGGAGCGAGAACATGCCCGTGAATCTTCGCATGGCCCCGACGATGTATCCCGAAGAGCTGGTGGCGCCGATGCGCGCCGAGCTGACCGGGATCGGCTTCACCGAGCTGCGCACGCCCGACGCGGTGGACGCGGCGCTCAAGGACGTCAAGGGCACGACGCTGGTCGTCGTGAACTCGGTGTGCGGCTGCTCGGCGCGGAACGCGCGTCCGGCGGCGGCGATGGCGATCCGGCACGGCCGGAAGCCGGAGCACCTGACCACCGTGTTCGCGGGCCAGGACGCCGACGCGACGGCGCGGGCGCGCGGCTACTTCACCGGCTATCCGCCGTCGTCGCCGCAGATCGGGCTGCTCAAGGACGGGAAGCTGGTCTACATGCTCGAGCGGTGGCAGATCGAGGGCCGGCCGGCGGAGGAGATCGCCCAGGATCTGGTGGCGGCGTTCGAGGAATTCTGCTGAGCCCCCGCCGCCCCCCGACTGAAGGCTGAGAGCTCGCAGCCGACAGCCGTCAGCTATTAGCAACTGCGAAGGGACCCCCCTCTACTCATCCGGGAGAGGGGGGTCCCTTGTGCAGTTGTGGCCGACGGCCGACGGCTGACAGCCGCCGGCCCTCAGCCTTCAGTTGGGGAAGGGTAGGGAAGCGTCACCCGCCCCTCCCCCCGCGCCCTCCGCCCCCACCGAATCCGCCCCGTCCCATCCCGCCCGCGCCGCCGCCGAACCCGTACCCGAACGCGCCGCCCGGACGGATCTCGCGCAGGGTCTGCGGGTCGAGGAACGCCGCCAGGAACGCGGGGAGCTTCTGGATCTGGTCGGGTGTGAGCAGCCCCTTCACGCGGGGCGCGTAGTTCACGAGCAGGGCGATCGTCGCGTCCTGGCCCTTGGTCACGTGGTCGTACGCGTCGTTGAGGTCGAACTTCTCCGGCAGCCCTGCCAGATAGTGGGCCAGCGGCGTCCAGATCGAATCCACCGCCGCCGTGAACGCCTTGTTCATCTTGATCAGCGTATCCGTCTGGCCGTCGGTGAGCGCGAGCAGGTCCTTCTGCCGCAGGATCTGGTCCATCGGATTCGGGTAGCCGCGGACGTAGCGGTTCTTGATCATCATCTCGCTGGGCCGGCCGGTCGCGCGGGCGTTGGCGCCCCCGCCTCCGGGCCCGCCGAAGCGCCCGCCGAATCCGCGTCCCCCGCGCCCGCCGCCGCGCAGCAGCTGCTCCAGCTGCTGGAGGTTCCGGTCGGGGCCCACCGCCACGCGCACGTCGAGCGTGGCCCGGAAGGGCGAGTACGAGGCGATCTGCGCCGCCGGGGCGGCCCCGAACCGCGGATTGACCTCGTAGATGAACGTCTTGGACGCGGGGTCGAAGCCGCGCACGTAGAGCAGCGTCGGATCCACCACCGGCTGCTGTCCCCACCCGGCGAGGTGGTCGCCGTGGAATACCGCGTCGAGCCCGGTGAGCGGGTTGGACAGGCTGAGCCCGACCGTCATCCGCGACGGGAGCCCGACCCGGTCGGACACGAGTTGGAGGTTGAGGGCGCTCATCGACACCGACCAGGGGCCGGCGCAGCTGTTGCGGCCGGCGATCGTGCCGAGCTGGTCCGCCAGGCACTGGCGGGTGGTCCCCGTCAGACTGCCGAGCAGCGCCTGCATGCCGTCGCGGACCGCCGTGTCGGCGACCGTCGCCGGATTGAACACGAACGCGCGGTCGTCGTTCGACCCGTCGCCGTTCACGTCGCCCGCGACCGTGGGCGTGAACCGGTTGCCCGACGCGACGCGGACGAAGGTGGAGATGCTCACCGCGCCGGCCACGGTGATCGCCGTGTTGAGGTCGACCTCGTGCCGCGGGCCGCTGCTCGCCCAGTACATGGCCAGCGGATCGCCCGCCGTGTAGTCGCCGAAACCGCGCGTGAGCTGCTTGGTGTCCCGATAGACGTAGGTCAGCGTCCAGTTGACCGTGGAATTGAACTGCCGCGGCGAGATGCCGAACTGCAGCTCGCGCGTGTACGACCGCAGGTCCGACATCTGCTCGTTGACCTGGGCGAAGGCGGGCGAGATCTGGTTCGCGCCGACGGCGACCGCCCCCGTGCTCGGCACGATCGCCGAGACCGGGACGTACACCGGGCGGTTGTCCTCGTTGGGCAGCGTGAACTGCACGGCGTCGGCGAAGTTCGCGTTCAGCGAGCCGCGCTGGTCGTAGTTGCGCGAGTACGTGAACGTCAGGTTCTCGTTGAACAGCGGCGTCAGCATGCCCTGGATGCCGATGTTGCCGCGCCAGCTGCGCTGCGTGCGGTAGTCGGGGCTGAACAGCGTGACGTTCGGCGCGGTGTTGGCGAACACGGTCCCCGCCGAGCCGTTGGCGCAGGTCGTCGGAATGGACGACGGATCCTGCGCGTAGTCGAGCCAGTTGGGCGTCGGCACGGCGGCGCCCACGCACGAAATCTGCTGGGCGGCCGTCGGCAGGCCGGTCTGGTCCACGGCGCTCGAGATCAGCGTCGCCGTCGGGTTGTTGCGGAACTCGCCCACGCCGCCGCTGATCACGTACAGCGGAGGATGGAACGCGCCGCGGAAGCTCTCGATCTCCGGCGCCGACCCCACCCGCCACGTGAAGCCGAGGCGCGGGCTCACCGTGACGTCGTTGGGAACCACGGTGTTGCGGAGCCCGAACACGCTCTGGATCAGCGGGTTGTACTGCGGCGTCGTGCTGAACTGGCTCGCCTCGGCGCGGAACCCGTATTGCACCTGCAGCGCGTCCAGCGGCCGCCACGCGTCGCCGATCGACGCCGCGTACGTCACGACGTCGCCGCTGCGGATCGCCGGCGCCAGCCGGCGCGTGAACGACGTCGGGGTGTTGGCCTCCAGATCGGCCAGCGAGTTGAACACGAACGTGCCGCGCGAATTCGCGTTCTGGTTCTGGATGAACCGGCTCACCTGGATGTCCTCGGTGAGCTTGATGCGGTGCGAGTTGTCGTCGCTGAACCACGACGTCGCGTTCGAGAACTCCCACTGGAAGTTCGTCAGCGTCTGCGGGTAGCTCGAGTTGCCGCCGAACTGGAGGCTCGACACGCCGGCCGCGGTGCCGGGAAGCGCCGAGGTCACGAGCACGCTCGCCGACGGCAGCAGGAGGTACGCGCTGGCGTCCGACCCCGTGGCGCTGAACGACGCGCTGGTCTCGTCGAGGAAGCCGTAGCCGAAGTACCCGGCGTGGTTCACCTGCACCGTGCCGGCGCGGCGCGTCGTCTGCCCGCCGTGCGCCGGCACCGCCGACGTGCTCAGCGACGCCGCGCCCGACTGATTCCACGACCCGTTGAACAGCATCCCCCAGGTGTCGGTGCCCGACGGCGAGAAGCTCATCTGCCCGAACAGCGCGCCCTG
>JBJKPA010000484.1:0-2544 GCA_046706905.1 Gemmatimonadaceae bacterium | reverse complement strand
CCGTGCTGGTCGAGCTCAAGGCGCGGTTCGACGAGGCGAACAACATCAACTGGGCGCGCCAGCTCGAAGAGGTGGGCGCCCACGTCGCCTACGGCGCGGCCACGCTCAAGACCCACGCCAAGATCGTACTCGTCGTGCGCCGCGAGGCCGAGGGGATCTCGCGTTACGTCCACATCGGCAGCGGCAACTACAACTCCCGCACCGCCCGCATCTACACCGACGTCGGGCTGTTCACCTGCAACCCGGTGATCGGCGACGACGTGACCGAGTTGTTCAACGCGCTCACCGGCTTCTCGCGCAAGCGCAACTACCAGGCGCTGCTGGTCGCGCCCACGTCGCTGCGGTCGCGGTTCATCGAGCTGCTGGAGCGCGAGGCGGTGCATGCCCGCGCCGGCCGCCCCGCCCGCGTGATCGGCAAGATGAACGCGCTCGTGGACGAGGAGATCATCCGCGCCCTCTACGCGGCCAGCGACGCCGGCGTCGAGATCGATCTCGTCATCCGCGGCATCTGCTGCCTGCGGCCGGGCATCCCCGGTGTCAGCGACCGGATCCGCGTGCGCAGCATCATCGGCCGCTTCCTGGAGCATTCCCGCCTCTGGTACTTCGCCAACGGCGGGGTGGGGCAGTACTACCTCGGGTCGGCCGACTGGATGCCCCGCAACTTCGACCGCCGCGTCGAGGCCGTGGCCCCGGTCGAGGACCGGTCGCTGCATCCGCGCCTCAAGGCGCTGTTCGAGACGCTGCTCGCCGACAACCGCCAGGCCTGGGAGCTGGACGCCGACGGCGTCTGGCATCAGGTGATGCCCGACGGCCCGGTGCGCGCCACGCACGTCGTGCTCCTGCGCGATTCGTGGGGGCGGGCGCCCGAAGAGGTGGCCGAGGAGCAGCAGCGCGAGTCGGCGGAGAGCGCCGAGCACGTGTCCTGACCGGCGCTACGCGTCGACCGTCTCGGAGCTGTGCACGGCGCCGTCGGGCGCCACGATCTCGACCGGCCGCTTGGCCACGCGCGACAGCAGGTCGCTCTTGCGCTGGGCGCCCCAGATCTCGAGCCGCAGGGCCCCGTTCCGCCGCGCCGGCACCGGCGTGATCCGCACCGCGCGCCGCAGCCACCGCACGCGCACCGTCCGTACCGCGCCCATGTGCCCGCGGTCCATCCCGTCGGCCACGCGGAGGATTGCCGTGAGCAGCCGGATCCGCCGCCGCACCGAGGCCGACAGCGCGGCCAGATTCTCGTCCTTCTTGCGCGGCCGCTTCCCGCGGTGGTAGCGCGCCAGGTTGGCCACCATCACCTGCTCGCCCGGCGACATGCCCAGCAGCTCGGCGTGCAATATCAGGTGATACGAATGCTTCTGGTGGCCGCGGAATCCGATGTGGTAGCCCACGTCGTGCAGCAGCGCGGCGTCGCCCAGCACGTCCCGATCCTCCGGCAGGCACCCCAGGCGCGCGCCCAACTTGTCGAACAGCGTGAGCGCGAGCAGGCGCACCTGCTCGGCGTGCGCGGCGTCGTAGTGGCACCGTTCCCCGAAATCGCGCACCGAACGCTGCCGCGATTCGCCGCGGTCGGCCGGCGTGGGTGCCACGCGCGCCGCCTCCAGCAGGAGCCCCTCGCGGATGCCGTAGGCCGACACCTGCAGCGTGCGCGCCTCCATGCGCGTGACCACTTCCATGGCGGTGGCGACGCCGGCCAGGATGATGTCGGCCCGCCCTGGGTTGAGCCCCGGCACGCCGCGCCGCTCCGCCGCGTCCAGGCTGGCCAGCAGCTCGAGGATGTGCTCCACCTCGACGTGCGGGATCGCGGTGCCGTGCACCGTGCGCGCGACCTTCATGCCCTGCCGCGCGAGGTGGATGCCGGCGAGGTTGGTGAACGTTCCGCCCGATCCGATGAGCCGCGCCCCGCGCCACTCGCGCACCGGCAGGTGGGGACGGATCGCCTCCCGCACGTGCTTGCGCAGCCGGGCCAGCCCCTTCCGCTGGTCGTGGCCGATCAGGAACTGCTCGGTGAGCCGCAGCGCGCCCAGCGGCAGCGACGCGAGGTGCTCGACCACGCCGTCGGAGCTGAGCGCCAGCTCCAGCGACCCGCCGCCGATGTCCATCACCACCACGCGGCCGTGCCCGAGGTCGAAGTGGGCCAGCGCGCTGCGAAAGGCCAGCCGCGCCTCCTCGTCGCCGCTCAGCACGCGCACGCGGAGTCCGGTGGCCCGGCGGACCTCGGCGGCGAACGCCTCGCCGTTCTCGGCCTCGCGCACCGCGCTCGTCGCCACGACCTCGATCCGGTCGGCGTGCTGCCGGTGGGCCAGCACCGTCATGCGGCGCAGGGCGTCGAGCGCCCGCGCGATCGCCGCATCGTCCAGCGCGTTGTGCTCGGTGAGCCCGGAGCCCAGGCGCGGCGCCGCCTTCATCTCGTCCACGACCTGGATGCGGCCGTCGGACGAGACGTCGGCCAGGATCTGCCGGATCGAGTTCGACCCGATGTCGATCGCCGCGATGCGCCGCGGGCGGGCGGTGCGTCCGTTGTTCCGCGCGGCCTTCACACCGCCACGGTGT
>JBJKPA010000483.1:0-13153 GCA_046706905.1 Gemmatimonadaceae bacterium | reverse complement strand
CCCCAACCTGCCGCCCGCCGCAACGGCCACCCCCACGCGGACGCCGACGCGCACTTCGACGCCTTCACGCACGCCCAGCGCCACCCCGACCGCCACCGCGCGGCCCAGCACGGCCCGGGCCGAACGTGCGTTCCGGCTGCCGTCCGAAGATCCGGACCACTGGCTCGACGCGCTCACCGGCAAGCACCGCCAGATCTTCCACGTGCTGAGCCCCGAGAAGGCGAGCCAGGGCGCCGCCTTCGCGCGCAACTTCCTCAACGCGAACAACGACGGCTACGGCCTCAGCGACGCCGAGATCAACGCCGTGGTCTCGTTCCGCCACATGGCGTTCGCCATGGGGCTCGACGACGCGATGTGGGACAAGTACGCGCTGGGCGGGCTGCTCGGCTGGGACGATCCGCGCACCAAGGCGCCCGCTACCCGCAACACGATCGCCGGGGCGAGCGACGACACGCGCAAGCAGAGCAACAGCCTGGCGGCGCTCCATTCGCGCGGCTCGGTGTTCACGGTGTGCGGCATGGCGATGTCGGCGTTCGCGGGACAGGCCGCCGAGCGCACGGGCTCGTCGCACGACGCGGTGCTGGCGGACTTCCGCGCCCACTTCGTGCCCGGCGCGGTCGAGGTCGTGGCGGGCGTCATCGCCGTGAACCGCGCCCAGGAGCGCGGCATGAGCTACGTGTACGTGGGGTGAGTGCGCCGCGCCGCATCCTGCTCGCCGACGCCGACGCGTTCTTCGTGGCGGTGGCGCGGATGGTGGATCCCGAGGGCGCCGGACGCGAGCCGCTGCTCATCGTGGGCGGAACGCGCGAGAGCCGCGGCGTGGTGTGCTCGGCGTCGTACGAGACGCGGGCGTTCGGCGTGCGCTCGGCGATGCCGATCGCGCGGGCGCTGCGCCTCTGCCCCGACGCGGTGTGCGTGCCCGTGCCGCGCAAGGCGTGCGCGCAGAAGAGCGGGGAGATCCGGCAGGTGCTGGAGCGCTTCGCGCCGGTCGTCGAGGCGGCGAGCATCGACGAGTGGTACCTCGACCTGGCCGGCACCGAGGCCCTGTACCGGCACGAGCCGCTGGCCGGCACGGCGCGGCGCATGCGTGAGGCCATCGGCCGCGACACCGGACTGAGCGTCTCGTTCGGCGGCGGCACGTCGAAGCTGGTCGCCAAGCTGGCCGTGGAGCACGCCAAGCCCAAGCCGGGCACCAACGCCGACGGCGTGTGCGTCGTGCCGCCCGGGGGGGAGGCGGAGTTCCTGCGCGGCATCGCGCTGGCCGAGATTCCGATGATCGGCCCGCGCTTCCAGGAGCGGCTGGCCGTGCTGGGCATGCGCACGGTGCCCGACGTGCTGCCGTACGACCTGCCCACGCTCACCCGCTGGCTGGGCGCGCGCGAGGCGGAGTGGCTGTACGATCGCGTGCGCGGCGTGGACGAGCGCGAGGTGGCGCCGCGCCTCGAGACCAAGAGCATCAGCCGCGACGAAACCTTCCCGGCCGACATCGCCGACGACGCGGCGCTGGGGCGCGAGCTGCTGGCCCTGATCACGCGCGCGGCGGCCGACCTGCGGGCCGAGGGGCTCACCGCGCGCACCGTCACGGTGCGGATCCGCGATTTCGACTTCCGCACCCGCTCGGCGGGGCGGACGGTGGAGCAGGGGGTGATGAGCGATCGCGTGATCCTGGCGCTGGCGCGGCCGCTGCTGGCGCGGCTCCGCAAGGCCCGGCACGTGCCGGCGCGGCTGCTCAGCGTGGCGCTGTCGTCACTGGCCGAGGACGAGACGTCCGATCAGTTGGCGCTGTTCGCGGAGGCGCGCGACGCGGTGGAGGAAACGGATCGGGATCGCGCGCTGGCGCGCGCCGTGGATCAGGTGCGCGCGCGTTTCGGCCCGCGCGGGATCGGACCCGGCGGGGTGTAGGGCGGCGTTCGCCGCCCGCTCAGCTGTCGAGCAGGCGCTTGGGAGCGCGGCGCTCGTCGTCGTACGTCACCGGACCCTGGGACGCGGCGTTGGCCGGCAGCGAGGCCACGGGACGGGCCGGCTCTTCCGGCTCGTTGATCGTCTCGCCGACTTCGCGGATACCCTTTTTGAATTCGCGAATTCCCTTGCCCAACGACGCCCCGAGCTCCGGAATCCGCTTGCCCCCGAACAGCAGGAGCGCGAGGAGTACGAAGAAGAAGATTTTTTCTGGTCCAAAGCCATCGAACATGCGTCCTCCGAGGCGTGATCACGCCCGCTTGCGAATGCGACGGCGCCCGTCCGGACGCACATCGCCGGCACCACGGGCACACCCGTCCAACAAAAATATCTATTCGGCGGCCGGGGGACAGGGCAAGCGCGACCCGGGATTAACGGTTTCTTAGCCCCGTTCCCGGTCGGCCGGCGGGCGCCCTAGTCCTGGTCGTGGTCGCCGGCCACGAGGGTGGCGGCGGGCTGCTGGGCCGGCGTCGAATCGGGGGGCGCGATCAGGTAGCGCAGCGGGTCCACGTGGCGCCCGTTGACGATGACCTCGAAGTGCACGTGAGGCGCCGTGGAGAGCCCCGTGGAGCCCACCGTGGCGATCGCGGCGCCCTTGGCCACGTAATCCCCGTCGTGGACCAGGGTCTTCTGGCAGTGCGCGTACAGGGTCTGCACGCCGCCGCCGTGGTCCAGCTCCACGACCAGGCCGTAGCCCAGCCGGTGGCCGACGAAGATCACCCGGCCGTCGGCCGGCGCCCGGATGGGCGTGCCCCGGGGCGCCGAGATGTCCAGCCCCTCGTGGGGCCGGAAGAGGTGCAGCAGCGGCTCCCAGCGCGACTGCGAGAAACGGCTGGTGATCGTGCCGGCCACGGGGAGCAGCACGCCGGCCGCCGACGCGGCGAAACCGACCCCTTGCGGGCTCTGCTTGCGCGTGATGAGCGTCGGCCCGCGGGCCACGTTCGCCGTCACGGCGGCGACCTCGAGCGCCGAGTCGGCGCGCTGGTTGGCCGCCAGCAGGCTGTCGTTCAGCGAGAGCACGAGCTGGTGCACGTCGGCCAGCTGCTCGGCGCTCGCGTTGACCTGCAGCGCCTGGGCCATGGACCATCCCGTGTAGCCGACGAAGGCGAGGGCCAGCACCCACACCGCGGTGCGCACGTGATGCCCGTGCACGCGCAGCGTATGCGTCTTGCCGGTCGGCTCGGGCGGGACGACGAGAATCGTCCAGTGGCGGCGGCTGCGTTTGGGCGGGGTGCCGGTCATGGACGGGCGCTCAGTCGGCGGCGACTGCCACTCGCGAGTCCGTATGCACGCCCGTCGTCGGGTGCACCACCATCCGTCCGTCCACCGTGCCGCCTTCCTGAATCATGATCGCCGAAGTCTCGATGTCGCCCGTCACCACGCCGGATTCCTGCAGTTCGACACGCCCGGTCGCCGTCACGTTGCCGGTGACCGAGCCGCCGATGATCACCTCGCGCGCCGCCACGTTGCCGGAAATCGTGGCGCCGGCCGCGAGCACGACCGTACTGGCGGAGCGTACATTGCCGCGCACGCGACCGTCAATGCGGAGGGCGCCCTCGGTGTCCACGTCGCCCTCCACGGTCATCTGCTGGTCGAGCACGGAATAGCCTACGGGCGCGGGGTCGGGCACGTCGATCGGGCGTTTGGGAAATATCGGCATGACGGGGTCTGATTTCCTGTTATCGGTAGATCGTCAAGTTTGCCGTAGGATGCGACTTGCGCCAGTGTCCCGGCGGTGATTCCCCGCACGTCCGGGGATCCCGAAGAAATTCCGAAGTGGCGCCGTCCCGCGGAACCGGGGATTTATAGAGCATGCGCCACCGCTCGCTCTCCGACCCCGAGTCACTCATCGAGTTCGTTCGCAACCTCGGCGAGGGGCTCTACATCACGACCCGGGACGGGCGGATTCTCGACGCCAACCCCGCGTTTCTCGCGATGCTGGGTGTCGATTCGGTGGACGACCTGGCGCAGTACCTGGCAACCGACCTGATGGTGGACCCGCAGCGGCGCGAGCTGGAGGCGGAGCTGCTGGCCCGCGACGGCTCCGTGCGCGACTTCGAGCTCGAGGTGCGGCGCCCCGACGGCCAGGTCCGCACCGTGCTCGACACGAGCTACATGGTGATCGATCCGGAGAACGGAGAAACCCTGTACCACGGCATGCTGGTGGACATCACGCCGCGCAAGCAGCTCGAGGCCGAGCTGGTCGAGCTGTCCACGCACGACGCGCTGACCGGCGCGCTCAACCGCCGCTACCTGGACCAGCTCGACGACCAGTTCAAGCGCGACCCGGGCGCGCGGTGGGGATGCATCTTCATCGACATCGACCACTTCAAGCAGTACAACGACGAGTTCGGGCACCAGGCGGGCGACCGGATCCTGGTGCGCATGGCGCGGTTCCTCATGCGGCACGTGCGCGCGGAGGAGGCCGTGGTGCGCGTGGGGGGCGACGAGTTCGTGGTCATCCTGGCGGACGCCGACGGCGAGCAGACGGAGGCCATCGCGCAGCGGCTGCGCGGCTCGGGCGAGCGGTCGGCCCCGGTCCCGTTCTCGCTCGGCTGGGCGGCGCGGCGCCCCAACGAGGCGCTGGTGCGGATGATCGACCGCGCCGACCAGGGGCTGCTGAGCGTGCGCGTCGCGCAACGGCGATCCGACCCGCGGGGGCGCCCGCACCTGCCAAACGGCGATTGACCCCCGCCGCGCGCCGTCGCATGCTTGGGCGGCATTCATCACGAGGAATTGCGTTGCTCCGTCTCCGCCTCGCGCCCGCGCTGGCGATCGCCGGCGCGCTCGCGTCCGCCATCGGGCCGGCGTCCGCGGCGGGCCAGCACCCCGGCTCGCCCGACTATTCGATCGCCTACCAGATCGCGATGCCCGATCCGGCGTCGCACCTCTACCACATCCGGATCGACGTCGGGAAGCTGGCCGCCGACACGCTCGCCCTGCAGATGCCGGTGTGGTCGCCGGGCCGCTACGCGCCGATGTTCTTCGCCAAGAACGTCCAGCGGTTCTCGGTCACCACGCCCGGCGGCCGGCCGGTGAAGTGGGACCGCACCGACGGGTCCCGCTGGCGCCTGTACGTGAAGGGGGTGCCGGCGGTGCGCGTCGAGTACCAGGTGTACGCCGACGCGCCGATGTCGGGCACGTTCAGCGTGCTCGACACGATCCACGCCACGTGGAACGGGCCGTCGCTGTTCATGTACGTCGAGCGGCACAAACCCGACCCGGTCACGCTGCACGTGGTGCCGCCTTCGGGGTGGCACATCATCAACGGCGACGCCGTGACCCCCGACCAGACCGACTACCGGTTCGAGAACTACGACCGGCTGGTGGACACCCCCACCGAGGTGTCGCCCACGTTCATGGTGGACAGCTTCACCGTGGACGGCGTGCTGTACCGCACGATGGTGCACCACAACGGGCCGACCACGCCCGACGAGCGCACGCGGTTCGTGGGCGACATCCGGAAGATCGTCACCTACGAGAACTCGGTGTTCGGGCCGCCGCCGATCAGGATGTACACCTTCCTGTTCCACATCGGATTCCCGGGCGGCGACGGGATGGAGCACCTGTTCTCGACGCAGATCGCCGACCGCCATCCGTGGGTGGACACGGCCACGGTGCTCGCCGGTGTGGCGACGGCGGCGCACGAGTACTTCCACGTCTGGAACGTGAAGCGCGTGCGTCCCATGCTGCTCGGCCCCTTCGACTACACGGAGGAGCGCTACGAGCCCAGCCTCTGGGTGGCCGAGGGATGGACGCAGTACTACGGGATGATGGCGCTGCACCGCGCGGGGATCACCGACCAGGCGCAGATGCTGGGCGCGGCGGCGTCGATCGTGCAGGCGAACCTCACCGCCCCGGGGCGCAAGGAGACCTCGCCGCGCATGGCGAGCTTCGAGGCGCCGTTCTGGGACCAGGCGGGGCAGGCGCAGCCGGTGAACGCGCGTGACATCTACTTCAGCTACTACTACGCCGGCGCGGGGCGCGCGCTCTACCTGGATCTGCTGATCCGCGAGCGCACGCACGACCGGCGCTCGCTGGGCGACGCATTCGCGAACCTGCGCCAGCGGTCGTGGTACCAGCCCAACGCGTCGTACTACCTGCAGGGGCGCGGCTACACCGAGGCCGACGTGGAGGCGGCGGTGAGCAAGGCGGCGGGGGAGAACCTCCACGACTGGTTCACGCGGTGCGTGGGCGGCACCGACGACGTGGACTTCGACAGTGTGCTGGCCGGCGCGGGGCTGCGGCTCGACCGCAGCGGGCCGCGCTGGACGATCGAACTCGTGCCGGATCCGACGCCGGAGCAGCTCCGGGTGCGGAACGGCTGGCTGACCGGAACCAAGGGGTAGGAGCGACCATGCAACGACGCGATTTCGTACGTACGACCCTCGGCGCGCTGGCCGGGGGCGCCCTCCTGCCCAAGCTGGCGCGCGCCGGGTGGCGCGACCCGGGCACGCTGGGCAAGATCGGGATCCAGCTCTACACCGTGCGCCGCGAGATGGCGCAGGACGTGGACGCCACGCTGGCCACCATCGCGCAGATCGGCTACCGGGAGGTCGAGTTCGCCGGGCTGTTCCACCATTCGGCGAAGGACGTCCGGGCGATGCTCGAGCGGCACGGGCTCGTGGCGCCCTCGTCGCACGTCGCGCTGCCCGACGACATGTCCCAGTGGCCGGCCGCGCTTGCCGACGCCAACACGCTGGGCCAAGCGTACATCATCTGCCCGTCGTTCGACGACAAGTACCTGACGCCGGACGGGATCAAGCAGATCGCGGCGCGGTTCAACGTGGCCGGTGCGGCGGCGAAGAAGGCGGGGCTGCAGTTCGGCTTCCACAACCACGACGCCATCTTCAAGGCCACCGACGGCAAGGTGCTCTACGACCTGCTGCTCGCCGAGTGCGATCCGAAGCTGGTCGTGTTCGAGATCGACGTGTACTGGATGGTGACCGGCGGGGCCGATCCGCTGCACTACCTGGCGAGGTATCCGGGGCGCTTCCCGTTGATCCACGCCAAGGATCGGGCGTCGGACGGGAAGATGACCGACGTCGGCTCGGGCACGATCGACTGGCCCAGGCTGCTGCGCGCCTTCGAGCGGCAGGGGCTCAAGCACACGTTCGTGGAGAACGACGACGCGCAGCATCCATACGCGTCGGCGCGGGCGAGCTTCGCGTACCTGAACCGGCTGACGTTCTAGGGGAGGGGCCCGCTCAGTCGGCGGCCGACTCGGCGTCGCCGCCCGGGGCGGGGAGGGCCTCGGAGGACGCCCGCACGACCAGCCGCACGAGGTCGGCGGTGGTCACGACGCGCGCGTACTCGTCGGGCACGTAGGGCTTGCCCAGGGTGACCGTCTCGCGGCGGAAGCGCATCTCGCTGTCGCGGCGCTTGGTGGCCCGGACGTGGACCTCATTGACCCCCGCCTCGAGGACCACGCGGCCGACGTTGTGCTCGGTGATCCCGCCGGCGGCGGTGATCGTGCAGCGTCCCTCGGAGCGCCAGGCCAGGGCGGCGAGGGTCTCGAGGCCGTCGGCGGCGGTGGCCGCGCCGCCGGAGGTGAGCACGCGGTCCACGCCCAGCGCCATCAGGGTGTCGAGGGCCTCGAAGGGATCGCGCACGAGGTCGAAGGCGCGGTGGAAGGTCACCGAGAGGGGGCGCGCGGCCTCGACGAGCACGCGGGTGCTGCGGTCGTCCACCGAGCCGTCGGGGAAGAGCGCGCCGAGCACGACGCCGTCCACCCCCACCGCCTTGGCGAAGGCGATGTCGCCGAGCATCACGCGGACCTCGTCGTCGTCGTAGATGAAGTCGCCGCCGCGGGGGCGCACGAGGATGTGGATCGGGATCTTGACCCGTTCGCGGGTGAGCGCGATGAGGCCCGGGCTCGGCGTCGTGCCGCCCTCGTAGAGGTTCTCGGACAGCTCGACGCGGCCCGCGCCTCCGGCCTCCGCGGCGCGGGCGGACTCCACGGAGTCCACGCACGCTTCGACGAGCACGCCGGTCGCCAGGGTGGGGTTCGAAATGGGGGTGACGGACACGACCCTAAGACTCCCTCGTGTAACGGTTTCGCGCAAGGTACGGGTGGCGATCCACTAACCGCGGCTTAATTTAGGCCCGCCCGCCAGTGGGACCCCAGCGCGCCCTCCAGCCCGGGCCCCGGCCATCCGCCACCTTCCGTTCCGCAGGGAGACAAGCCGTGAACGCTGCCCGCACGAAGCTCTCGGTGATGATGTTCCTCCAGTACTTCATCTGGGGGGCGTGGTTCGTCACGATGGGGACCTACCTGGGTACGACGCTCAAGTTCACCGATTCGCAAATCGGCCTGGCCTACGGGGCGACGGCGATCGCGGCGATCGTGAGCCCCTTCTTCATCGGCATGGTCGCCGACCGGTTCTTCGACACGGAGAAGCTGCTGGCGGCGCTGCACCTGGTAGGCGCCGTGCTGATGTGGTTCGTATCGAAGCAGACGAGCTTCGGGACCTTCTACCCGCTGCTGATCGGCTACGCGCTGTGCTTCATGCCCACGCTGTCGCTCACGAACTCGATCTCGTTCCACCACGTCAAGGACGCGGCGCACGAGTTTCCGCTGATCCGGGTGCTGGGCACGGTGGGGTGGATCGCGGCGGGGATCCTGATCGGGCGGGAGCTCAGGGCCGACGCGCTGGCGCTGCCGATGCAGGTGGCGGCGGGGGCGTCGGTGGTGATGGCGGCATTCTCGCTCTGGCTGCCGCACACGCCGCCCAAGGCGGCGGGCGCGCCGTTCAGCGTGCGCGACGCGCTGGGGCTGGACGCGCTGGAGCTGCTCAGGGATCCCGACTTCCTGGTGTTCGTGATCGGGTCGTTCCTGCTCTGCATCCCGCTGCAGTTCTATTATACGTTTGCTAATCCGTTCCTGAACGAGATCGGGGCGCCGGAGCCGGCGTTCATCCAGACGTTCGGCCAGATGTTCGAGGTCGTGTTCCTGCTCATGCTCCCGTTCCTGCTGCGCAAGTACGGGATCAAGGCGATCATGGTGGGTGGCATGCTGGCCTGGGCGGTGCGCTATTACGCGTTCGCCAACGGCAACGCGGGCTCGGGGATGTGGCTCATCTACCTCGGCATCATCATCCACGGCGTGTGCTACGACTTCTTCTTCGTGGCCGGGCAGATCTACACCGACGAGAAGGCCGGCGAGAAGATCCGGGCCGCGGCGCAGGGGTTCATCAACTTCGTGACGAACGGGGTCGGGTACTTCATCGGCGCGTTCGTGTCGGGCTCGGTCGCCGGGCACTACGTCAACTCGGCCTGCACGGGCGCGGCGGCGGCAGCCAAACAGTGCACGCCGCATTACTGGCACAGCATCTGGCTCGTGCCGTCGGTGGGCGCGCTGGCCATCGGCGTGATCTTCGCCATCATCTTCCGCCCGCGGGTCGCCCCGCAGGCGCAGCCCGCGGCCTGAGCGCCGCGGCGAGCGGTCTTTATGCTGATCGACTTCCACAACCACTTCTATCCGCCGGAGTACCTCGACGCGCTGCGCACCGGCGACAGCGCGGTGCGGGTGACCGACGACGCGCACGGCAATCCGTGCATCCATTATCCGGGCGACTACAACGTCGCGGTGCGCGGGCACCGCGACATCGCCTACCGGCAGGAGGTGCTCGACGCCGAGGGGGTGACGACACAGGCGATCACGCTCACCACGCCGGGCACGCACGTCGAGACGCCGGCCACGGCCGCGCGGTTCGCGCGGCTCGTGAACGACGCCTTCGCGCGCATCGTGAAGGAGCGCGGCCGGCACTTCACGGCGCTCGCCACGCTGCCGCTCAACGACCCGGCGGCGTCCGTGGTCGAGCTCGAGCGCGCGATGACGGAGCTGAAGCTGCCGGGGGCCATGCTGTTCAGCAACGTCAACGGCGTGGCGCTGGCCGACAAGCGCTTCCAGCCGTTGTACGAGGCGGCGGACCGGCTGGGCGCCGTGCTCTACATCCATCCCACCGATCCGGTGGGCGTGGAGGCGATGACCGAGTACTGGCTGATGCCGCTCATCGGGTTCACGTTCGACACCACGCTGGCGGCGTCGAAGCTCGTGTTCAGCGGCACGGTGGCCCGCTATCCGAACATCCGCTGGGTGCTGACGCACATGGGTGGGGCGATTCCGTATCTGGCCGAGCGGCTGGACCGCGGCTACGAGGCGTTCCGCGAGTGCCGCGCGCACATCGACCGGCCGCCTAGCGAATATCTCAAAACGTTCTACTATGACACGGTGAACTTCAATCTCGACGCCATGAAGCTGGCGCTGGCGTTCGCGGGTCCGTCGCACATGGTGGCGGGCAGCGACTACCCGCACCAGATCGGCAGCATCCCGAAGATGATCGAGAGTCTCCGAGCCCTGCCCGTGTCCGAGGCCGACCGGGCGGCGATCATGGGAGGGAATGCCGCGGCGTTGCTGGGGATCGGCTGATGTTCATCGGACACTACGGCGTGGCCCTCGCCGCCAAGCGGGTGGCGCCGCGCACCTCGCTCGGCACGCTGATCCTCGCCGCCCAGTGGGCCGATCTGCTCTGGCCGATCCTGCTCCTCACCGGCGTCGAGCACGTGCGCGTGGTGCCGGGCGCGATGGCGGCCAACAGCCTGCAGTTCACCTCGTACCCGTACTCGCACAGCCTCCTGATGCTGATCGTGTGGGGCGTGCTGATCGGCGGGCTCTACTACGCGGTGAAGCGCGACGGCCGCGGGGCGCTGGTCGTGGGCGCGGTGGTGCTGAGCCACTGGGTGCTCGACCTGATCGTTCACGCGCCCGATCTGCCGCTCTGGCCCGGCTCGTCGGTGAAGGTCGGGCTGGGGCTCTGGAATTCGATTCCCGGCACGCTCGTCGCCGAGTTCGGGCTGCTGGCGCTGGGGCTCTGGATCTATCTGCGGACGACGCGGGCGAAGGACCGGACCGGGCGGTGGGCGCTGTGGGGGATGATCGCGCTGCTCGTGCTGTTCTATCTGGGGGGGATGATGGGGACGCCGCCCGACGACCAGCGGGCGATCGGATGGGTATCGCTGGCGCTGTGGGTGTTCGTGCCGTGGGGGTACTGGATCGGGAAACACCGCGAAACGACGGCAACGGCAACAGAAGGCTGAGAGCCGGCAGCTGACAGCCGCGAGCTGTTGGCCACAAGTGCACAAGGGACCCCCCTCTGTTCATCCACGGATGAGTAGAGGGGGGTCCCGTCGCAGTTGCCGACGGCTGACGGCTGCGAGCCGCCAGCCCTGAGCCTTCAGTGTTCAGTTACCGCTTTTTCCTCGGATTCCACTTTCCCTTCGCCACCTGCGGCTGGAACCGATCGATCCCGCGCGCCGGGAACGCCACCGTCCTCCCCTGCTCGGCGCTCCGATACGCCGTCATGAGCAGCTTCACCGTCTCCACGCCGTCGGCGAAGGTCAGCGACGGCCGCTTGCCCGTGCGGAAGCACTGGACCATGTGGCGGTCCTCGGCCTCGTACCCGTACGCCGCGGCCTCGTTGACGACCACCGGCATCAGCCCGATCTCGGCATTCTGCTTCTCGACCAGATCCTCGCCGACCCGGCCCTTGACCTCGCGGCTGAAGAACAGCTTGAGCCCGCTGTCGAGGGTGTTCCAGGCCATCGAGTACTCGGGGCCGAGGAGCTCGGCCGAGAGGCGGAGGCCGGCGCCCACGTAGCTCCACGACGTCGTGGCCTCGCCGATCACCGTCTCGCCGTCGGCGGTGCGGAATTCGACGATGACGCTGGCGAAGTCCTCGGCGGGGTGCCGCGCGTAGTTCACGCCGTTGCCCATCATCTGCTTGAGGCGCTTCACGTACGTCGGGCGCGACCACTTGAGGCTCGCGATGTGGCCGGTGACGCGCACGGGGCGGAGCGAGTTGCGCGGGTCGCCGGGGCGGGTGAGCAGGTGGCGCACGACCTCGACCGAGTGGCACATCATGTCGTTGAGCACGCCGCCGCCCTGCAGCCGGCCCTGCCAGAACCAGGGCATGTGCGGGCCGCTGTGCTCCTCGGCGGCGCGGGCGAGGTAGGGGCGCCCGGTGAGCGCCGCGCCGCGGGCCCAGATGAGGTTGCGTCCGTGCTCGATCTGCGGTGCGAAGAGCTGGTTCTCGAGGTAGCCGGTGTTGAGCCGCACGCGGCGGGTGAGGGCGAGGACCTGCTTGGCTTCGGCGACGTTGCGGGCGAGCGGCTTCTCGCACGCCAGCCCGCGCAGCTTGCCGCGGCCGCGCTCGATCGTGTGCACGATCTGTTCGACGTTGCTGATGCGGGCCTGGTTGGGGCCGCACAGCCAGATGGCGTCGATGGCGGGGTCGGCGACCATGGCGGCGATGGAGGGATAGGCGCGCGCCTCGCCGATGTCGAGCGAGGTCGCGTACTTCGCCGCGGCGCCCGCCCGCCTCGCGTCGGGACTCCACACGCCGCGAATCTCCGCGTCGCGGACGGCGGTGAAGGCCTGCATGTGGAAGCGGGCGTTGAAGCCGCTGCCGATGAATCCGATTCCGAGTGGGGCTCCTGGCATATAACGGTTTGTTGGTAGGACGGTAGGACGGTAGGACGGCGATCCGCTGTTGAGGGGCACGCGTCAGCGTGCATCCGAATTCCTCGCAGTATTTGTCGGCGCTGTTCTTGTCAGCGCTGTTCTTGCTGGCGCTGTTCTTGCCGGCGCTTCATATCACTTGTAGACATCACTGTACTTCACGCCCAGATGCTCGACGGCAGCGTCGGGACACCCATCCCACCCCGGCCGCATGACGTTCCCGATGTACTTCACGTCGTCGATCCCCATGCGCGTCGTGTAGAAGCCCGACGCGGTCATGTCGCGGAAGCGGTTGAAGAACGCGACGCCGGCGTGCAGCCCGGCCGGCGCCTTGTCGGGCCACGAGATGTCGTCGAGGATCGCCGTGCGCTGGGCCGGCGTCGCGGTCACGAAGCGCGTGCCGAAGCGCTGCTCGCACTCCAGGTCGAGCCAGGCGAGCCCGCCGCGCATCCAGAGCTGGTTGTTGGGCTTGTCGCCCATGATGAAGTCCATGAACTCCGGCACGCCGGCGTCGGTGGCGCTCCCCGAGCGGCCGTCGCGCGGGATCACGTAGTCCACGAGCATGCGCACCGTGCGCCACTCGTGGGCGGTGAAGAACTTGGGCGCCTTGGGCGCCTCACCGGCGTCGCGGGCCGTGCGCGCCTCGTCGGCGGCGCGCAGCGCGCGCTCCAGCGA
>JBJKPA010000482.1:0-3442 GCA_046706905.1 Gemmatimonadaceae bacterium | reverse complement strand
CCCACGATCCACATCTCGTCGGCGGCGTCCATCACGCCGGCCTGCCGCGACGAGCTGGCGGCCGACGCCAGGTACGGCGGAATGCCGTTCGGCGTCGGACTCCTCCTCGAAACGATCGGGCCCGACGGGCGGCTCGGCGGCGACGTGATCTACGCCGTCGATCTCGGGGCGCGCGACAGCGTGCTCAAGGCGCGGTTCGGCGACCGCAAGTGGTATCGCGCGTACACCGAGCCCGAGCCCGGCGGCACCTTACGCGCGGTCGTCGCGCCGTACTGACCCGGCCCACTCGACGGACGCTCCCGGGCGGCGCAGATTACCGGGTATCCATCACTCGCAGCTCGGGGAGAGGTCCATGCCGAAGATGATCGCGCGCCTGCTGGGACTCGGCGCCTACGCCACGTGCGCCGGCCTGCTGGCCGTGTTCGCCGCCACGGCGTTCTTCAGCCGCCACACCGCCACCGGCGGCATCGACCCGACCACCGAGCACGTGACCTGGTTGGCGATCGGCGGCGTGGTGCTGGCCGTCATCGTGGTCGCGCTGTACCTCGGACGCCAGTTGATGCTCATCGCGCGGGAGAACGACGCGCCGCAGCCGCTCGGCGCGCGGTGAGCGCCCGCCGGACGGCTAGCGCTTGACCCGCTCCCAGATCAGCAGCACGCGCAACTCCGCGCCGCCCAGCGGAATGGGATCGGTGCTGAGCGTCAGGCGCGAGCCCTCGAACTTGTAGATCCGCTCCTGCGTGGTCCCCACCCAGTCGGGGAACAGACTGGCCGTCACGTGGTGGTGCACGCGCTCGCCGTGCACCTCGTACGTCGCCGCGTACGACACGTAGCTCCGCGCCGCACCCGCCAGCTGCGCCTCGGTGCCGGCCATGATGTCCGGCGTCCCGAACCGCTCCCGGTTCGCGCGATACAACACGACGCTCATGTACCCGTCGGCCGAGTACACGATGAGCCCCCCGCCGTCCTGTCCCAGCGGGTAGTTCACGGCGCCGGTGGACGATCGCGCCTCCATCGAGACCAGGCGCCAGGTGCCGACGAAATCTCGCTCGCTCACGGTGTCCTCCTCTCCGAGTGGGGTACCCGTTACATGCCGGGGCTGCGACGGTTGCCATCCACGCCCGGGTTCCGTACGTTGGCCTCCTGCATCGAGGCGCACGCCGACGGCACGCCGTCGGCTCACACTACGTCCTCACGACGCGGAGGGAAAGACCGTGAAGCTCGCAGTCGTTGGCTGTGGAGCGATCGGCGGCGTCGTCGGCGCCATGCTCCACAAGGCCGGAGAAGACGTGGTCCTGGTGGACACCAACCAGGCGCATGTGGACGCCATCCGCCAGCGCGGTCTCCTGATCGACGGCGACGGCGTCGAGCCGATGACCATCCGCCCGCGGATCGTCGCGAACGCCGCCGAGCTCACGGAACCGCTGGACATCGTGTTCCTCGCCGTGAAGTCGGTCGCCACGCGCGTCGCCACGCAGTCGATCCTCGCGCGTCTCACCCCCGGATCCGTCGTCGTCTCGCTGCAGAACGGCATGGGGAACGAGGAGGCCATCGCCGAGATCGTGGGCGAGGATCGAGTCCTCGCCGGCGTCGTCGGATGGGGCGCGACCTTCACCGGCCCCGGCCACATCACCCGCACGTCGTCCGAGGGCGGGTTCGAGGTCGGCGAGTGGGGCGGGGGCGTGAGCCAACGTGCCCGCGACGTCGGGCGCGTCCTCGACAAGGTCGCGCCGACCGTGCCCCTCGCCAACGTCCGCGGCGCGAAGTGGACCAAGCTCGTCATCAACGCCACGATCAACTCGCTCGGCGCGGCCCTCGGCCGCCGGCTGGGCGAGATGGTCGCCGACCCGCGCTCGCGCCTGTTGATGCTGCAGCTCATCACCGAAGCGGTGCTCGTCGCGCGCGCCGACGGCGTGCGCCTCGAGAAGGTGAACGGCAAGCTGAACATGGGACTGCTCGTACTCGAGAGCCGCGAGCGCGCCGCCGCGCGCCGGCGCGCGGGCGGACTCCACCGCCTCTGGCTCGAGCTCCCCTACCGCGGCGGCCTTGCCGTGAAGAGCGCCATTCTCAAGCAGATGGCCAAGGTCCACGGGCACATCAAGTCGTCCATGTGGCAGGACATCGAGGCCGGACGCAGGACCGAGATCGACGTCCTCAACGGCTACATCCTGGAACGGGCCCGCGCCCGCGGCATCCCGGTGCCGGTCACCGAAGCACTCGTCGGCGTGATCAAGGAGATCGAGCGCGGCGCGCGGCAGATCAACCCGGGCAACATGGACGTCCTCGAGGACGCGGAGGCGCACGCGGCCCTGGCCGAGGCCGACGCCACGGGGCGCCACGCCACCCGCGTCGTGTGTCTCGGCGGCGGCTACGTCGCGATCTTCCTCGCCAAGGCGCTGCGCAGCGCCGTCAAGCGCGGCGAGGTCGACCTCACCGTCATCAGCCGCGACAACTACCACACGTTCCACGGGTTCGTGGCCGAGATGCTCACCGGCCGCATCCAGCCGGGCCAGATCATCAGTCCGGCGCGTCGCATCTTCCGGCCGGCCAAGTTCCACAACGCCGAGATCACCGGCATCGACCTCGATTCGCAGACGATCACCACGAACCGCGCGCTCGACGGCCGCGAGTATCTGGTGCCGTACGACCACCTCGTGGTGGCGCTCGGCTCGATCGACGATCTCTCCCGCTACGCGGGGGTGGCCGAGCACGCACTCAAGCTCAAGACGTACGCCGACTGCTTCCAGGTCCGGAACCACCTGCTCACGATGCTCGAGTTGGCCGAGATCGAGACCGATCCCGAGGAACGGCGCCGGCTGCTCACCTTCGTCGTCGCCGGCGGCAACTACGCCGGCATCGAGGTGGCCAGCGAGCTGGTGGACTATTTCCACCTGTTGATGCGCCGCGAGTACCCGCGCGTGCATCCCGAAGACATCCGCGTCATCGTCGTCCACTCCGGCGAGTCCATCCTGCCCGAGCTGGCCACGCACCAGCCCAAGCTCGTCCGCTGGGCGGAGCGCTACCTGGACCGTCTCCGGCCGCTGGGCCTCGACTTCCGCCTCAAGACCCGTCTCGCCGCCGCGACGCCCGAGGAGGCCGTGCTGAACTCGGGCGAACACATCTCCACGCGCACCATCATCAGCTGCACGGGCACCGCGCAGGTGCCGCTGCTCGACACGCTCACCGTCCCCCGCGACGATCGGGGACGCCTGATCGCCAATGCCTTCGGGCAGGTCGAGGGACACGACAACGTGTGGGGCGCCGGCGACTGCGCCGCCGTGCCGCACCCGGAGGGCGGCACCTGCCCGCCGCTCGGCATCTACGCGCTCGAGGTGGGGCGCCACATCGGACGGAACATCCTCCGCTCCGCGCGCGGCCGGCCCCTCAGGCCGTTCCGCTACCCCGGCCTCGGCGACGCCTGCTCGCTCGGCCGGCGCCGCGC
>JBJKPA010000481.1:0-3584 GCA_046706905.1 Gemmatimonadaceae bacterium | reverse complement strand
ACCCCGGTCCCCGCGGCCGCCGTCGCCGCGCCTCCGGCGCCCCCGCGCGCCCCGGCCGTCGGCACCGGCAACGGCAAGTCGCTCGAGGATCGCCTCCGCTTCAAGTCCTCGCCGCTCGTCCGCAAGATTGCCGCCGAGCACGGCATCCCGCTCGACGGCCTCACCGGCACCGGCCTCGCCGGCCGCGTGACCAAGCGCGACATCATGCAGCTGCTCGAGTCGGGCGTCCCGATGCCCGCCCCCGTGCCGTCGATGTACGCGCCGGGCGGCGTCGGGCACACGGGCCCGCTGCCCGAGCCCTGGCCCGGCGACCGCGTCGAGCCGATGAGCAAGATGCGCGCCCTGATCAGCGAGCACATGGTGATGTCGCGCCACACCTCGGCGCACGTCACGTCGTTCATGGAAGTGGACTTCACCCGCGTGGCCCGCATCCGCGCCCAGCAGCGCGCGCAGTTCGAGGCCGCGACCGGGGCGAAGCTCTCCTACATGCCGTTCATCGTGAAGGCGTCGGTGGACGCGCTCAAGGCCTTCCCCGTGGTCAACTCCTCGGTGGCCGGCACCAACGTCATCTACCGCCGGCCCATCAACATGGGCATCGCCGTGGCGCTCGAGTGGGGGCTCATCGTCCCCGTGATCCGCGATGCGCAGGATCTCTCGATCAGCGGACTCACCAAGGCGCTCAACGACCTCGCCGGCCGCGCCCGCGCCAAGAAGCTCGACCCGCGCGAGGTCGAGGGCGGCACGTTCACGATCACCAACCCCGGCGTCTTCGGGTCGCTCACCGGCACGCCGATCATCAACCAGCCGCAGGTCGCGATCCTCTGCGTGGGCACGATCGAGAAGCGGGCCAAGGTGGTGACCGGGCCCGACGGCGAGGACACGATCGCCATCCGCACGTGTTCGTACCTCTCGCTGTCGTTCGACCACCGGATCATCGACGGCGCCACGGCCGACCAGTTCCTGGGGCACGTCAAGCGCACCATCGAGTCCTGGCCCGACGCCGCGCTCTGACATGCCGCGTGCCCTCACCGTCCAGCGCACCCTCGTGCCGCCGCAGGAACGCAAGCGGTACGCCGAGCGGCTCGCGCGCCGGCAGGAGTACTACGCCGGCGCGAACTGCCGCTTCTGGGCGTTCGAGGAGGAAGCGCTGCCCGGCGCCTTTCTGGAATTCTTCGAAGCACCCGACGCCGAGACCCTGGCCCGCGCGCACGCCGCCGCGCCGGACCCGATCCTCGACGCGGGCCGCGTCTACATTGAAGTGGAGCTGGACTAGATGCCCTTCCGCACCCTGACCGTGAACGGGAAAACCTGGCGCGTCATGCCCTCGGGCCGCGTCACCCAGTACGACCGCGACGAGTTCGCGCTGCTGTTCGTCGCCGGCTCGAGCGACGACCGCGAGGTGCGCGTCAGCCGCTACTCGCCGCACGGCGTGCGCTCGCGCGAGCTGGCGCTGGCCCGGATGAGCGACGCTGATCTGCAGCGCATGTTCGCGCACTCGCAGCCCAGCTTCACGTCGCCCGAAGCCGACTACTCGGCGTGACGGCCACCCACGGCGCCGCATCGCCGGGGGAACGCGCCGCCACCGTCGACCTGCACTCGCACTCGACCGCCTCCGACGGGTCGCGGGCGCCGGCCGACGTGATGGCCGCCGCCCAGGCCGCCGGCCTCAGCGCCATCGCCCTCACCGACCACGACACGGTGGCCGGCATCGCCGAGGCGCAGGCCGCCGCGAACACGCACGGCATCCGCCTCGTGCCCGGCGTCGAATTGAGCGCCGTCGAGGGCGACGTCGAGACGCACCTGCTGGGCCTCCATCTCTCGCACCCGCAGGAGATCGCGACCGGGCTCGCCGCGCTGCGCGACATGCGCCGGCAGCGCGCCGTCCGCATCGTGAAGCGCCTCAACGAGCTCGGCGTGCGCATCAACTTCGCCTCGGTGCAGGAGCAGGCGGGCGACGGCGCGATCGGCCGGCCCCACGTGGCCCGCGCCATGGTCCAGGAAGGCTGGGCCACGGACGTCCGCGACGCGTTCGAGCGCTATTTGGGTAACGGGCGCCCGGCGTTCGTGCCCAAGGATCGCCTCGCGATGCGCGACGCGATCGCCATGATCCACCGGGCCGGCGGGCTCGCCGTGCTCGCGCATCCCGGGCACACCGGCACGCGCGAGCGCCTCGAGGGCCTGGCCGAGCTGGGACTGGACGGCGTGGAGGTGCTCCATCCGAGCCACGGCGCCGAGGACGTGGCGCGGCTCAAGACGCTGGCCGAGTTCCTCGACCTGGTGCCCAGCGGCGGGTCCGACTGGCACGGCGGCGACGACGGGCCGCGCACCCTCGGCGTGATGCGCGTGCCCGCGGAGTGGCTGGCCCGGCAGGACGCCCGGCTCTGGCACCGGGCGCAGGAGCCGCGAACCTAGGCACCGTTCGCGGAGATCGGGGGGAGGGACCATGCAGCTCGAAGGGCGGGTGGCGCTGGTCACCGGCGCGGGGCGGCGCGTGGGACGCGCGATCGCCGAGGGACTGGGCGCGCGCGGCATGCGCGTGGCCGTGCACTTCTTCGGCTCGCGCGACGGCGCCGCCGAGACCGTGCGCGCCATCCGCGCCGCCGGAGGCGAGGCGGAACCGGTCGCCGCCGATCTCGCCGATCCCGCGGCCGCCCCCCGGCTCGTGGACGACGTCGCGCGTTCCTTCGGGGCGCTCGACGTGCTCGTCAACTCCGCCGCCGTCATGGAGCGAACGCCGTTCGGCGAGACGACCGCTGCGCAGTGGGACCGGATCCTGGCGCTCAACCTCCGCGCACCCTTCCTGCTCGCGCAGGCGGCCGCGCCGCACCTCGCCGCGGGCAACGGGGGCGCCATCGTCAACATCGCCGACCTCGCGGCGTTCGAGACCTGGCCCGACTTCGTGCCGCACGGCGTCAGCAAGGCGGGCGTCGTGAAGCTCACCGAGTCGCTGGCCCGCGTCATGGCGCCGCGCGTGCGGGTGAACGCGGTGGCGCCCGGCACCGTGCTCCTGCCCGACGACTGGGACGCGGCGTCGGCCGAGCACCTGCGCGCCTCCACGCCGCTCGGCCGGCAGGGCTCGCCCGCCGACGTCGTGCAGGCGGTGCTCTACCTGCTCGACGCCGAGTACGTGACCGGCGAGACGATCGTGGTGGACGGTGGGCGGCGCGTTCGTCGCTAACCCGCGGCTGTCGGCGCCGCTCGTCTTCGGGCGCATCGTGGTCGTGGGCGGCGGGTGCTACGGCGGCTATTACGTGCGGCAGCTCGGCCGCGCCGTGGCCGCCGGGGCGGTGCGCTGCGACGAGATCGTGGTGGTGGACCGCGATCCGGCGTGCGCCGTGACCCGCGAGCGCGCGCCGCGCGATCCACTCGTCCGCGTCGAGATCGCCGAGTGGCGCGACTGGTTCGGCCGCTACCTGCTGGCGGCGCGGGACGGGGCGGGGGCATCGGAGAATCGTGATGCGATCGTGCCCTCGCCCCTCATGCCGCATCTCCTGCGCGACTGGCTGCTCGACGCCGCCCGCGCCCGCTGGCCGCGCCGGACGGTGGCGGTCGGCGCGCTGGACGCGCCGCCCGACGTTCCGTGG
>JBJKPA010000480.1:0-7187 GCA_046706905.1 Gemmatimonadaceae bacterium | reverse complement strand
GGACTACGCCGCCACGATGATGGGCGTGCAGAACCTGTTGCTCGCCGCTCGGGCCATGGGGCTGGGCACCCATCTCAAGAGCGGCGCCGTGATGGACGACCCGCGGGCGCGGGCCGCGGTGGGCGTGCCCGACGGCGAGCGCATCGTGGCGCTGATCCAGCTCGGCGAGCCGGCCGCCGTGCCCGACGCCAAGCCGCGCAAGGCCGCCGCCGACACGACGAGCTGGCTGCCCTAGGCGGAGGCGGGCGCCGGAGCGCCCGCCCCGCCACGGATCACTGCGCGGCCGGCATCCCCCACTTGTGGAACCACGCCAGCACGTACAGCGCCTTCTCCATCATGTTGCTCGGCTTGCGCGCGATCTCGTGCCCGGCGTCGGGGACCTTCACCATCACCGTGGGAATCTTCCGCAGCTTGAGCGCGCCGTAGAACTGCTCGGCCTCGTCGGTGGGCGTGCGGTGGTCCTCCTCGCCGGTGATGAGCATGGTGGGCGTCGTCACGTGGCCGGCGTAGCTGATGGGCGACCGCGCCATGTACTCCTGCAGGTGGTCCCAGGGCAGCCCCGGCATCCAGTACTTGGTGAAGAACGCGTATCCGTCGGCGTTGAGTGAGAAGCTGTACCAGTTGATCACCGGTTTCTGCACCACCGCCGCGCGGAAGCGTCCGGTGTGCCCCACGATCCACGCCGTGAGCACGCCGCCGCCGCTGCCGCCGGTCACGTAGAGCTGCTGCGGATCCACGTACCCGCGGGCGACCACGGCGTCCACCCCCGACATGAGATCGTCGTAGTCGTGGTCGGGATAGTCGCGGTTGATGAGATCGCCGAACACCTCGCCGTAGCTGGTGCTGCCGCGCGGATTCAGGTAGAGCACCACCGCACCGGCCGCCGCGTAGAGCTGATCCTCGACGGAGAACCGGTCGCCGTAGTTGAGGAAGGGCCCGCCGTGGATCTCGAGGACGAGCGGATACTTCTTCGATGCCTCGAAGTGCGGGGGCTTGAGGATCCACCCCTGGATGTCGCGCTGGTCGTACGACGACTTGAAGTGGAACTCCTCCCACGAGGCCAGCGTGAGGTGGCCGAGGAGGTTGGCGTTGAGGTCGGTGAGCCGGCGCGCCGGCATCGTCGCGCTTCCGACGGCCACGTCGGCCGGGTGGTCGGGCAACGTGTGCGTGTAGGCGAACACGCCGGTGTTCGACACCGAGTAGGAGCCGCCGCCGTACGGCCGGCCGACGGACACGCCGCCCAAGTGGTCGGCGAGCTTGGTCACCTTGCCGGTGGCGGCGTCCACGTATCCGACCTTGGTGTCGCCCTGATCGTCGTACTGGAAGAAGAGCCCGCGTCCGTCGTGGCTCCACCTCGGATCGCGGAAGTCGCGGTCGAAGCTCGCGGCCACTTCGTGCGATCCGGTGCCGTCGCTGTTCATCACGTACAGGTGCGTCACCTGGTAGCCCAGGTAGTGGTCGTCGTACCCCGTGTACGCGATGAGGCGTCCGTCGGGCGACACGGTGGGGCCGTTGTCGGGACCGTGGCGGTCGGTGAGCGCCTGCGGCGCACCGCCGTCGGCGGACACACGGTAGATCTCGGTGTTCGCCTGGTCGTATTGCCAATCGTCGTGGCGGTTGGCGGAGAAATAGACGGTCTTGTCGTCGGCCGACCACGCGGGGGCTGCGTCGTCGAAGTCGCCGAAGGTAAGCTGCCGGGGCGTGCCGCCCTCGGCGGGCAGCACGAAGACATGGGTGTAGCCGCGCGGGAGATAGCCGACCTCGTCCTGCCGGTAGTGCAGGCGGTCCACCTCGCGCCAGGGCGGGCCCCAGTCGGCACCCTTCGGCATGGGCGGCATCGCGACCATCGGCTTGTGCGATTCGGCCACGAACATCGTCATGGCGATCCACTTGCCGTCGGGCGACCAGGTGACGTTGCCGGGCGACTGGTCGGCGAGGTGCGTGAGCTGCGCTTCCTGACCGGTGTCCATCCAGCGGATCCAGAGCTGGTTGGACCCGCTGCGGTTGGAGACGAACAGGAGGCGCGTACCGTCGGGCGACCAGCGCGGCGAGGAGTAGCTCTTGCCGTCGGCGTCGAGGGCGCGCAGGCCGGAGCCGTCGGCGTTCATGATCCAGAGCGCCGAGCGGGTGTCGTCCTTCATGATGTCGTAGCCCTGGCGCACGAACGCGACCTGATGTCCGTCGGGCGAGATCTCGGGGTCGGACACCCACTCGAGCTGGAAGATGTCGAGCGGCTTGAAGACGTCGGACGCGCTCGCGGCGCTCTGGGCGCCCGCGGCGCACGGCACCGATCCCGCGACGAGCGCCGCCAGGGCGGCGGCGAGCAGCATGGCGTGTCTCTTCATGGTTTCGTCCTCAACGAGGTTTGAGGTACCGGTCGATCCAGCCGATCCAGCGCCGGTAGACGTCGGTCTGGCGCACGATGTCGCCGGGGAAGTGGGTGTCGGCCGGATACGCCCAGAACTCGGCCTCCACGCCGTTGTCGCGCAGCGCGTGGTACCACTCGAGGTTGTTGACGATGGGCACGTTGGGATCGCCGACGTCGCCCATGAGGAGCGTGGGGGCGGTCACGTTGCGCACCGAACTGATCGGCGACTGTTCGCGCCAGATATTCCAGTACTCCTTGCTCCACGGCGAGCCGCCGAAGAAGTACATGTCGCCCTTCTGATAGAAGGCGATGGTGTAGTCCATGACCCAGTCGGTGAGCGCGGCGCCGGCCACGGCGGCCTTCCACGGGTGGTAGTGCCCGGTGAGCCAGGTGGTCATGTAGCCGCCGTACGACCAGCCGGTGACGGCGATGCGGCTCGTGTCCACGATGCCGAGCTTCTCCACGGCCGCGACGCCGGCCATGACGTCCTCGCCCGGACCCTGCCCCGTGTTGCGGAAGATCGCGTGCTGGAAGCGGTCGCCGAGGTTGGTGCTGCCGCGGTAGTTGGGCTCGAACACCAGGTAGCCGCGGGCGGCGAAGAGCTGCGGCAGCGGCGAGAAGATGCCGGTGGACGCGCTCTCGGGGCCGCCGTGCACGACGAGGACGAGCGGGAGCTTCGTGCCTTCCACGTAGTCGGACGGATAGGTGAGCACGCCGTCCACGCGGAAGCCGCCGGTGCTGTTCCACGCGATGGTGTCCACGCGGCCCAGGTGCAGCGAGTCGAGGAACGTATTGAAGTGCGTGAGCTGCTTCGGCACGGCGTTTGCCGACGCCATGTAGTAGAGCTGGCCGGGCTGGTTCGTGGTGCGGCCGACGAAGGCCAGCGCGCCGCCGTCGGAGACGGTCACGGCGCCGGCGGGCTGGACGTCGCCGAGCGCGACGACGCGGGGCCTGCCCTGCTCCGGCTTCTCCCACATCACGGAGCGGGCGCCGAGCTGTCCGGTGAGCACGAACGAGTGGCCGCCGGGGAGCCAGGCGAAGGAACCGACGTTGCGCGCCATGTCGGCGGTGACGTCCGTCGCCCGGCCGTCGCGCAGGACGTACACGGCGTTGCCGTTGTTCATGTCGCCGCCACGGGCGCGCGAGAAGGCGAGCGCCCCGCCGGCCGGCGCGGTCTTGGGACCGTTGGCGCCTTCCCCGGCGTAGAGCGTGTCGCCGGTGGTGCCGACGCGCACGGCCGCGGTGTCCGGCGTGCCGTAGGCGAGCGGCGGTGTGGAGTCGGCGGACGCCGAGGTGTCCACGCGGACGAGCGTGGAGCGGTAGGCGTCGCCGAACCAGACGCTCGGGTGGCGCACCACGACGAGCGATTTACCGTCGGGGCTCCAGGCGGGCGCTGCCGCGCCGCCGGGCTCGGTCTCGAGGCTCCAGCCGCCGGCGGTGAGGCGTTTGGCCTTGCCGCTGTCGGCGGGGATGATCCAGAGGTGCCAGGGCTCGACGGCGGCGCGGACCTGGTAGTTGTTGAGCGTGATCTGGAAGGCGTCTTCGTGATGCTTGATCGCTTTGGGATCGGGCACCGAGTCCTGCGCGATGTAGGCGATGGTGCGCCCGTCGGGGCTCCAGGAATACGCGCTGATTCCAGTTTTGGAATCAGTGAGCCGAATGGGGTCGCCGCCCTTCATGTTCAGGATCCAGATCTGCCCCTTCTTGGTCGCCGTGTCGGGAGCGACGAAGGCGATCCGGTCGCCGGAGGGGGACCACTTGGGCGAGCCGACGCCGTCGCGGTCGTAGGTGAGCGGGCGGAGCGACCCGTCGGCGACGTTCACGAGGTCCAGCTCGCGGTGCGACTTGTCGTTCTTCCAGTCGGGCCGGCTCACGACGATGGCGATCTCCCTTCCGTCGGGGCTGATCTCGGGGCTTCCGACCTGCACGAGGCGGCGGAGATCGGTGAGCTGGAAGGTGGTGTGCGGCGCGGTGGTGTCGGCCGCCGCCGTGTCGGGCTTGGCGGCGGCCTGGGCGTGAACCGGCGCGGCGGCGAGGGAAGCCGCGACGACGAGCGCGGACGGGATGGCGAGGTTCATGGTCAGTTTCCGATGGGGGCTACCTGGTACTGCTCCAGCTTGCCGTCCGGCGTCTGGAATGTCCACACCCGCAGCGAACGCGTGGGGAACGACGCCACGAAGACGCGGAGGAGCATGCCGCCGCGCAGGCCCTGCGAGACCTGACGGAATTCGCGCGGCGGGCCGAGGGGCGCGAGGCTCGTCGCGAAGTCGTGGACGGCCTGCGCGCTGAAGTAGGCGTTGCCGTCGGCCGTGAACAGCGAGCGGTCGAGCGTGCCCTTCTGGAGTCCGACGAAGATCTCGCGCGCCTGCGCCGTGCGCGACGCGGTCTCGGCGTCCTGGGCCGCGAAGAGCTGCGCGCTCACCGCCTGCGCGATGGCGCTCGCGGCGGGCGCCGCGTCCTGGTTGGTGAGCACGACGACCGCGGCGTGATCGTCGGGGAACACCATGTTCTCGGCGGTGAACCCCGAGACCTCGCCGTCGTGCTCGATGAGCCGGTGGCCGGAGAACATGCGCACGAAGACGCCCAGCCCGTAGCCCGACGCGACCCCGTTCTTCAAGAGCACGTCGGTCTGCTGCTCGCGGTACGAGGCGGGGGTGAGCAGGCTCTGGTTCACCATCGCGATGTCCCACTTCGCAAGGTCGCTGGGCGTCATGGCCAGCTCGCCGGCGGCGAAGAGCCACCCCTTCGCTTCCTTGGGCGCGGGGTGGAGCGGGCCGAGCGCGAACCGCATGTAGCCCGTGGCCTCGGGGACCGTGACGCGGCTGACGTTGATGTCGGCGGCGCTGGTGAGGCCGAGCGGCTTGAGGATGTGCGTGGTGAGGAATTCCCAGAACGGCATGCCGCTCACCTTCTCGACGATGGCGCCGGCGATGACGTAGTTGGTGTTGCTGTACTGCCAGCGCGTGCCGGGCGCGAAGTCCAGCGGCTTCTTCGCCCAGCGATCCATGATCGCCTGCGGCGTGGTGGGCCGGAGCATGAACGGCGGCACGTAGTCCTGCGGCCAGTAGTCCTGGTAGCCCGAGGTGTGGGAGAGCAGCTCGCGGACCGTGACCTCGTCGGCACGGGTGAGGTCGGGGAACCAGCGCGACACCTTGTCGTCGAGCGAGAGCTTGCCTTCCTGCTGCAGGAGCAGGATGCACGACGCGGCGAACTGCTTGCTGATCGAGCCGACGCTGTAGCGGAGCGTGGTCGTGGCGGGTGCGGCGGGATCGAGCGTGGCGTCGCCGTAGGCATGGGCGTATGCCAGGCGGCCGTCGCGGACGACGGCGACCGACGCGCTGGGAACGCCGGTGTGTTGGAGCACGGCGTTGGCGATGGAGTCCACGCGGGCGTCGAAGGATTGCTGCGCCGCGAGGGGCGCGGCGGCGAGGAGCAGGAGGAGCGGCGCCGCGGAAGTCGGCAGCCGACGTACGATCCGATGTGTCATATGAGCTCCTAAATGCATCCGGCGGGACCGTGCCCCGGCTACTGCGGGCCGCCCGAGCCGGTGACGTGTTGCAGGAGGTTCGTCTCGACGAGCAGCCGCGAGACGCCCGGCTGCGTGATCACGGCCAGCGTCTTGCCATCGGGGCTGACGTCGATGGCGCGCGAGCCGACGATCTGGTCGGCGACCGCTCTCGTGATGACGCGGGACGATCCCGGCAGCACTTCGCCGTTGGAGAAACGGACGTCGAGCAGCACGGCGCTGTAGTTGTCGTTCTCGTACACCAGCGAGGTATTCGTCGCCCAGACGGGGTACGTGCCGCCGTCGGTCGTGAGACGGTAGCGGGGGCCACCGTTCGGGAACGGCTCGACGTAGATCTCGTCGCGTCCGGTCTCGTCGGACATGTAGGCCACCCACTTCCCGTCCGGCGATACCGCGGGAAACGCCGCGTCGAACGCCGGCTGGAGGAACGGTCGCGCGTGCGTGCCGTCGGCATCCATGATCCAGAGGGCGGTGGACTTCCCGTCCTTGCTGTCCATGAAGAACGGGATGGGCCCGCCGGCGCGCGACGGAAGGCCGAGCTGGATGCCGTACCGGCCGTGCGCAGCCCAGGCACGTGCAAAGGACGAGTCGCCGAACGACGTCGCCGGCGCGCTCTGGTTCGCCGGGCGGGTCACCAGGCCGCTGAGCACGTTCGAGTTCTGGATCCATCGCACGCTGCGCCCATCCGGCGACCAGATCGGATCCTCGGCGACCCCACTGTCCGAGAGCGGCGAGTCCACCCCCGACTCGAGGTCGTACACCCACACCTTCTCGTCGCTGGCCGCGATGTTGTAGTCGCCCTGGATGTAGGCGATGCGGCGCCCGTCGGGCGAGAACCGGGGCGTGTGTCGCTGCACGTCGCTGGGGATCGTGCGGAGGAGCTGTCCCTGCATCGAATACAATTGGAGCTGGGTCCGCTGGGAGCCGATGACTCTGGTGGCCATCGTGCCGTCGTTCGCGACGGCGTATTCGGCCTCGGAGTAGTTGTGGGTCAGCGCGTGATCGCCGATGCGGATCGGGGCTCCGCTCAGGGTGAACGACCCGGGATCGAACCGGCGGGCCATGATCGACCCGTTGGCCAGCACGTACGTGAGATATCCGTTGACCGAGTAGTAGGGCTGGAACCCCGGCGTGAGACGGTGCACGGTACCGTGCGCCATGTCGAGCGCCACGACCCACGCGTTGGCGTCGCCGCCGCTCCTGGGCGAGGTGGCGTAGAGCAGCACGCGACTTCCCGGCAGCACATGCGGAACGGCACGTCCGATCTCGATGGCCGTATCGGGGCGCGAGAAG
>JBJKPA010000479.1:0-3139 GCA_046706905.1 Gemmatimonadaceae bacterium | reverse complement strand
GGCGAGATGCCGCACGACTCGGCGCTGGCCATGTACCGCGAGCTGATCGCGCCGGGCGCCGCCGAGCGGGAGTGGAAGCGCGTCGTGGCGCACGAGGATTCGATCCGCACGACGATGTTCTCGCTGCACTCCCCAGACACGTTGCTGAACGAGGCCGTCGAGTACGCCAAGGTGAATCTCGACCAGGCGTACGTTTGCAACCCCGACATGGGGTGCGGGCTGGTGGCCGGGTACGGCCTGAGCGGCGCGGCGAGCGACCGCCCGGGGTTCGGATGGTTCTTCGGCGGCGACGCGTCCATCAACTCGTTCGCGATGGACGGCGTGGGCGAGGCGCCGCTGGTGCGACAGGGGGCGCTCAAGTTCTTCGCCAAGTACCAGCGTGCCGACGGGAAGATCACGCACGAGCTGTCGCAGGGCGCGGGGCACGTGGACTGGTTCGACTATCCGTACCCGTACTACCACGGCGACACGACGCCCTTCTGGGTGCTCGCGTTCGGCGAGTACTGGCGGCAGACGGCGGACACGGCGCTCGTCAAGGAGCTGTGGCCCAACATCCACAAGGCGTACGAGTGGTCGAAGAGCACCGACACCAACGGCGACGGATTGATGGAGACGCCCACGGCGGGCGCCGGCGCGCTGGAGGTGGGCGATCTGCAGATCGGGATCCTCTCCGACGTCTATATGAACGGGGTGTGGATCGCGTCGCTGGACCGGTTCGCGCAGATGGCGCGGGCACTGGGGCACGATGCGCTGGCCGACAGCGCGCTGGCGTTTCGCGCGAAGGCGCTGCACACCATGGAATCGAAGTTCTGGCTGCCCAGGCTGGGACAGTACGGGTTCGCGCTGCTGCAGGACGGGAGCGTGAACGAGAACCTCACCGCGTGGGCGGCGACCGCGATGGGGTTCGACGTGTTCGACCAGACGCGCGGCGCCGAGATGGCGGCGAAGCTGGCGTCGAGCGACATCATGACCGACTGGGGTGCGCGCCCGCTGAGCGCGAAGAGCGCACTGTTCGACCCGTTGCACTACAACAACGGCGCGGTGTGGCCGTTCGTGACCGGGTGGGTGTCGCTGGCCGAGTACAACTATCACAACCCGGCGGCGGGGTGGTTCGCGCTCGACGCCATCGCGCACACGACCTTCGACAATTCGCTGGGACACAACCCCGAGGTGATCTCGGGGCGGCTGTACAAGCCGCTGGACACGGCGGTGCCGCAGCAGTTCTTCGCGACGTCCATGATTCTCACGCCGCTCATTCGCGGGCTGCTGGGCATCACGGTGAACGCGCCGGCGCACGAGGTGACGATCGCGCCGCAGTTGCCGCCGAGCTGGGATTCGGTGGGCGTGGACCACGTGCCGGTGGGGCGGGACCAACTGTCGTTCGCCGTGCGGCGGTCGGCGGGGGAGATCACGCTCGTGGTGAAGAAGAGCGGGCCGGACGCGACGCCGCTGCGGCTCGCATTCTCGCCGGGGCTGCCGGTGGGCGCGCGGGCACGGGGGGCGAGCGTTCGGACCGCGTCGCTCACGGACTCGGCCACGCTGCGTGTGGCGTACGGCGGCGGGTGGACCATCACGCCGCCGTCCATGCCCGCCGTGATCGGGGAGCGGTCGCACGCGCCGCGCGTTCTGAGCCAGCGGATGGTGCCGGTGGTGCGCGGGCAGCCGGAGAGCGCGGTGCGCTACGAGGTGGCGCTCGAGGGGCTGGCCGGGCGGACGTACGCGTTCACGATCGGCACGCCCGACGCGGCGGCGGCCGAGCACCTCACGGCGACGATACCCGGCGGGACCGTGGAGGCGGCGGCGTGGAAGGGCGGGGCGGTGCGCGTCGTGCGCGTGACATTCCCCGCCGCCGGCGCGAACGACGACGGCTACACGGCGGCGACGGTGACGTTCAGCGGGCGGGGGCGGATGTAGCGCTCTTCACGACGATCGCCGAGTCGAGCACGTCGAAGTGGCGGGCCCGCGCGATGCGCTGACCGTCGGGTGACATGAGAAAGCGCAGGAACTGCCGGCCGAGCGCCGGGTGCGGCGCCGTGGTGAGCACGGCGGCGGCGAACAGAATCGGCGCGCCGCGCATGACGAGCGTGTCGCCCGGCTGCTTGCCGAGGACGCGCGTCGAGACCGTGGCGTAGATCGCGGAGTCGGCGGGTGTGCCGAGGTCCACCGCGTCGGGGAGCTTCACGTACTTCAGGCCGTTGTCCTCGGCCAGGTTCTGGTACGTCCAGACGTAGTCGAGCTGGTGCGTTTCGAGCAGCGCGACCTGGTCGGCCTCGCGCGGCCGGACGTTGCGCTCGGGCGCGGCGGCGAGCAGGCGGCGGTAGAGCGACGGCTCGTGGTAGTAGCGCGCGGCGAGCTGCATCGTGAGCAGCGTGCGGTAGCCGGACGGGTCGGTGTTGGGGTCGGCGCGGCCGACCTGGACGCCGGGCTGCGTGATCACCGAGCGCCAGTTGGTGCCGTCGATTTGCGACGCGCCCTTCGATTGTGCGTTGTAGGCGAGCACGATCCGGTTGCGGGCGATGATCTCGTACCCGTCGGCGAACCGCGGCTCGAGCAGCTTGGGAAAGACCGCGGGATCGGCGAGGACCAGCACGTCCGGGCGTCGGCCCGTTTCGGCGACGAGGCGCGCCAGCTCGAGGCTGGCCCCCGGCTGCAATGCGTACCGCGTGTGCGCGCGCACGCTGAAGGAATCGAGCATGGCGCGCATCGGCACGGTGATGGACGCGGCGGTCATCACGTCGAGCGTCGCCGTGTCGGCGGCGGCGGTGCTGGTGGACGCCGAGGCGGAGTGCGCGGGGCCGCGACCGCAGGCGGCGAGCGCGGCGAGGGCGAGCGCGGCGACGACGGCGCCGCGGCGGATCGGGAAGCGGGTCATGGAGTTGGAGACTAGCGCTTCCGGGAGCGGGATGCCACGCGCCGCCGCCGTGGTCGGATTACCGCCTCACCGTGACGCACGCATGCCACAGTCCGTTCGTCGAGCCCTCGGCCTCGCCGCTCACGGGGTCGATCCGCGGCGGCGGGTCATCGGTGCGCCCATCGGCGCCCGCGAGTCCCTGACGGAGCGCGCCGGTGACGTTGGCCCACCCGTCACGCAGCAGATCGTCGGCCTTCGCGCGGTCTTTACCCTCGCGCACGCGGGGAT
>JBJKPA010000478.1:0-4950 GCA_046706905.1 Gemmatimonadaceae bacterium | reverse complement strand
CCGTTGTTCACACACCGCGCATGGGGATCGGCCGGGACCGGCCCGTCCACCTTCACGCGGTGATCCAGGTCCGCCACCTTCATCGCGACGTCGAACACGAACTGGCCCACACGGGCCATGTGGTCGTAGTCGATGTACTGCGGCTCGTCGGTGACCTGGTGATAGTCGCCGTGCAGCCCGGTGGTGAAGAAGGTGATCGGGATGCCGTAGCGCGCATAGTTGTAGTGGTCGCTGCGGCAGTAGATGTTGTCCGCCTGCCCGGGCGCGTCGTAGCGATAGTCGAACGTGAACGGCTCCTTCTCCGTCTTGTTCACCGCCTCGACCAGGTCGCCCAGCTCGGTGGACAGCCGGTGCGAGCCCACGAGCTGCAGATAGGTCGGGCCGCCCACGGGGAGATCCCGCTTATCGCCGCGCCCCACCATGTCCATGTTGAGCTGGGCCACGATCGAATCGCGCGGCACCGAGGGATGGTCGGTGAACCACTCCGAGCCCCACAGCCCCTTCTCCTCGCCCACGTGCCAGACGAAGATGATCGACCGCTTGGGCTTCACCTTGCCCCTGGCGAACGCCTCGGCCAGCTCGAGGACCGTCACCGAGCCCGAGCCGTCGTCGTCGGCCCCGTTGTTGATCGAATCGAGCCGCTCGGGACGCAGCCGGCGCACGCTGTCGAGGTTGACGTGGATGTCGGCCACTTCCTCCTGCTGCTCGGCCGTGGGCCGCTCACCGCGGGCCAGCATCCCGGTGATCGCATAGCGCGCCGCGTTGTACAGGTGGAGCGAATCGTGATCCACCGGCGGTCCCTGGCGGATCCCGATGTGGTCGTTGTGCGCGCCGATCGCCACGTACTCGCCGCGGAGCTTCGGGTCGCTCCCCGGCAGGATCGCCACGACGTTGCGCGCCGGCGCCGGCGTCTCGGTGAAGTGCGGGGTGCCCTTCACGGTCTTGCCGAGCATGCCCTTGGTGGCCTGCGAAACCGGCACGCCGAGCAGGACCTCCGCCGCGTGCTCGCTGATCGTGAGGTTCGCCGCCTGCGGCGGGAGAGGCGTGGCCGACGGGTTCTTGAAGATCACGTTGCCCGGGCGCGGCCGCGCGGTGCGCACGGCGGCGTCCCACGCCTCGCCCGTCTCGATCGTCGCGATGCCGGCCGCCTCGGCCAGCGGATTCGCGCCCCCGCGCCCCCGGCCGAAGCCGCGCCCGCGGCCACGCCCGCCGGGGCGCGCCGTGAGCACCACGAGCTTGCCCTTCACCTGCTCGGCGGTGAGCTGGTTGGTGGTGTCGCCCTGCTCGCCGCCGAAGATCACCTGCGCGCCGTCTATCGAGCGTGGCTCGCCGCCGCGGCCCGACGCGGCGACCCAATCGGTGAACGCCGCGAGGCGGGTGCCGCCCACGGTGAGCGCCGACTTCGCGTCGAGCGACCGCTGGAAGACGGGGAGGTTCTGGAAGTAGGTGCCGTGGTCGCCGCCCGGCTCGAGGCCCAGGGCCCGCACCTGATCGGCGATGTATTTGGTCGACTTGAGGTGGCCGATGGTGCCGGTCTCGCGGCCCTGCATCGAGTCGTCGGCAAAGATGTAGAGCCGCGTCATGAGGTCCGCCGCCGAGATGGCAGCGGTCGTGGGCTGCGGCCTGTGCTTGAGCGGGAGCTGGGGTTCCTGGGCGCTCAGGGCCGCAGGAATGGCGAGAAGCGCGAGCGCGCGAACGGGGGACATGGGTGTTTGGGGGTTGAGGTGGGGACTGCGTAGTCCTACGCGCCCGGGGGCTTGGGCGCTGGCCGCTCTTGCCGTGAGTCGGTGAGTCGGTGAGTCGGTTACTCGGGATTACGGCGGAACGACAGGGAAACTGCTATCGTCATGCGGCAGCGTCTCATCCACCGACTCACTGTCTCACCGACTCACCGACTCACCGTAATGCGCATCGAAACCATCGCCGTCCACGCCGGGCACTCCCCCGACCCCACCACGGGCGCCGTCACGCCCGCCATCCAGCTCTCCACGACCTTCGAGCGGAACCCCGACGGGACGCTGCGCGGCGACTACCTCTACACGCGCAACGACAATCCCAACCGCCGGGCGCTGGAGCAGTGCCTCACCGCCCTCGAAGGGGGCGCCGACGCGGCGTGCTTCGCCTCCGGCTCGGCGGCCGCGACGGCCCTCTGCCAAACGCTCGACCGCGGCGCCCGCGTCGTCGTTCCCGACGACGCCTACTACGGCACGATCAAGCTCATGCGCGAGCTGTTCGGACGCTGGGGGCTGGAGCTCGCGCTGGTGGACATGACCGATCTCGACGCCGTGCGCGCCGCGATGACCGCGAACGCGAAGCTCCTCTGGGTCGAGACCCCGTCGAATCCGCTCGTGCGCGTGACCGACATCGCCGCGCTGGCCGAGATCGGACGCAGGGCCGGCGCCCACGTGGTGGTGGACAACACGTGGGCCACGCCGGTGCTGCAGCGTCCGCTGGAGCTGGGCGCCCACCTCGCGCTGCACTCGGCCACCAAGTATCTGGCCGGACACAGCGACGTCCTGGCGGGCGCGCTGGTGACCGCCGAGCGCGACGGGTTCTGGGAGCGCGTGCGCAACGTGCAGGTCTCGGGGGGCGCGGTCCCCTCGCCCTTCGACTGCTGGCTCACGCTGCGCGGGATCCACACGCTGCCCTGGCGGGTGCGCGCGCAGAGCGAGAGCGCGGCGCGCATCGCGGGGTGGCTGTCCGAGCACCGGGCGGTGTCGGCGGTGCACTACCCGGGGCTCGCCTCGCACCACGCGCACGGGCTGGCCAGCCGGCAGATGACGCGGCCGGGGGCGATGCTCTCGTTCGAGGCCGCGGGCGGACGCGAGGCCGCGGCCGCGGCGATCGGGCGGCTCACGCTCATCACACGCGCCACGAGCCTGGGCGGGACCGAGTCGCTCATCGAGCACCGCATCCTGGTCGAGCCCCTGGACACGAAGACGCCGCCCGGGCTGCTCCGCCTGTCGGTGGGACTCGAGCACCCCGACGACCTCGTCGCCGACCTCGAGGCGGCGCTCGACGGCGTCCGGGCGCGATAACTTTCGGCGATGAGCGAATCCTCCCGTGCCGTCCTCCTCCTGAGCGGCGGACTCGACTCGACCACGACGCTGGCCGTGGCCCGCGCCGCGGGGCACGAGATCTACGCGATGTCGTTCCGCTACGGCCAGCGGCATGCGCACGAGCTGGAGGCCGCGCGGCGCGTGGCGGCGGCGTTCGGCGTGGTGCAGCACGTCGTGGTGGACGTGGACCTGCGGCAGTTCGGCGGCTCGGCGCTGACCGCCGACCTGCCGGTGCCCAAGGACCGGCCGGCGGAGGAGATGGCCGCCGGCATCCCGATCACCTACGTCCCGGCGCGCAACACGATCTTCCTGTCGTTCGCGCTGGCCTGGGCCGAGGTGCTCGCGGCGCGGGAGATCTTCATCGGCGTGAATGCGCTGGACTATTCGGGCTATCCCGACTGCCGCCCGGAGTACATCGCGGCATACGAGCGGATGGCGAACCTGGCCACGCGCGGCGGCGTGGAGGGCACGGCGCCCATCCACATCGCGGCGCCGCTCATCGCCCTCACCAAGGCGGAGATCATCCGCCTGGGCCTGTCGCTGGGCGTGGACTACGCGCTCACCACGAGCTGCTACGACCCGGCACCCGACGGGCGCGCGTGCGGGCACTGCGACGCCTGCCTGCTGCGGCTCAAGGGGTTCGCCGAAGCCGGACTGCCGGACCCGGCGGCGTATGTACACGGTTAGGGAGATCTTCTTCACCCTGCAGGGCGAGGGGTTCCACACCGGGCGCCCCGCCGTGTTCTGCCGATTCGCCGGGTGCAACCTGTGGACGGGACGGGAGGCCGACCGGGCATCGGCGGTATGCAAGTTCTGCGATACCGAGTTCGTGGGCACGGGTCCGGACGGCGGGAAGTTCGCCACGGCTGATGCGCTGGCCGACGTGGTGGCATCGCGGTGGCCCGCGGGCGCGGGCGGGACGGCGTACGTCGTGTGCACGGGAGGCGAGCCACTGCTCCAGCTCGACGGGGCGGCGGTGCGCGCGCTCCACGCGCGCGGGTTCGAGGTGGCGGTGGAGACCAACGGCACGCAACCGGCGCCGGCCGGGCTCGACTGGGTGTGCGTGAGCCCCAAGGCCGACGCGCCGCTGGCGCTCACGCACGGCGACGAGTTGAAGCTGGTGTACCCGCAGGCGGGCGCGGCACCGGAGCGCTACGCGCGACTCGACTTCACGCACTTCTCATTGCAGCCCATGGACGGGCCGGACGTCGAGCGCAACACGCGAGCCGCTGTGGCCTACTGCCTGGCACACCCGCGGTGGCGCCTGAGTCTCCAGACGCACAAGACCCTGGGACTCAGGTAGTACTCAGAACGCGGTCGGCCCATTGACCGTCAGGAGTGGGCCCGGCGAGATTTGGCGATGCTTCCGGCCAGGCTGTCGCTCGTCGTGTGTGCGCTCGTCTTCGCGGTGGGCACCGCGCGCGCCCAGGAACCGGCACCGTCGGCGATGCTGCGCGATTCGATCGCCGCCCTGGCGCGGGCACAGATCGGACGCCGGTACGTGTTCGGCGGCACGTCTCCCGAGCGCGGGTTCGATTGCAGCGGCCTGGTCAAGTACGTGCTCGGCCTGCTCGACGTCGCGATCCCGCGTACGGCGCGGCTGCAGGCCCTGCTGGGCCAAGCGGTGCCGCGCGACACGAACGATCTCGAGCCGGGCGACATCCTCACCTTCGGCCGGTCGGCCGAGGGCGCGACCCACGTGGCGATCTACGTGGGCGACGGGCGGTACGTGCACGCCAGCGTCACCGCCGGCCGGGTGATCGAGACCTCGCTCGACCGGCGCGGCTCGCCGCTCGTCCGCGCGTGGCGCGGCGTGCGACGCCTGTTCGGCTCCGCCGACAGCGTCAGTGGCCGATGACGACGCGCCCGTCGCGCGTCCGGGTCCAGCAGG
>JBJKPA010000477.1:0-5217 GCA_046706905.1 Gemmatimonadaceae bacterium | reverse complement strand
GCCGCTGGCCTGGCTCGGCTACTGGGTGAACATCGGCGCCATCCTCGGCCTCGCCTCGGTGGTGCTCGTGATGCTCATGGGCCAGCCGCGCATCTTCTTCTCGATGGCGCGCGACGGGCTGCTCCCGCCGGTGTTCGGCAAGGTCCATCACCGGTTCCAGACCCCCTACATCACGACGATCGTGACCGGTTCGGTGGCCGCGGTCGTGGCCGGCCTGTTCCCGATCGGCCTGCTGGGCGAGCTGGTTTCCATCGGCACGCTGATGGCGTTCGTGATCGTGTGCGGCGGCATCATCGCCCTGCGCATCAGGCGGCCGGAGCTGGAGCGCCCGTTCAAGACGCCGCTCGTGCCGCTCGTCCCGATCCTCGGCATCATTACCTGCCTGTTCATGATGGTCTTCCTCCCCTGGGATACCTGGCTCCGGCTCATCATCTGGATGGCGATCGGCCTCGTGGTGTACTTCACCTACGGCCAGTCGCACTCCCGCATCCGTGGAGACCTGGCCGAACCAGGCGACTAGTCGTTCCGCGCATTACCTTGAAACGGCGCCCGAACCCGGGCGCCGTTTCGCATTTCTCCGACCCCCGTGACCGCTTCCGACCCCCATTCCGTCGCGCCCGCGCGCCGCGAGGCGATCCTGCGGCTGGCCGAGTTCTGGCAGCCCGGCGCCGTCGCCGTGCTGTCCACGCACATCAACGCCGACGGCGACGGCTGCGGCTCCGAATCGGCGCTGGCCCGGCTCCTCGCGCAGCGCGGGATGATCGTCCGCATCGTGAACCCCACGCCCTGGCCCGATCTCTTCCGCTTCCTGCTCGGCGACGACGTGCAGGACGCGTCCCGGCAGGGCGCCGAGGCGCTGCTCGGCGCCGACCTCCTCGTCGTGGTGGACATCAACGACGTCACGCGGCTGGGCGGTCTGGCCGAGGAGGTCCGCGCGCTCCCCGTCCCGCACCTGGTGATCGACCATCACGTGCCGGGGCGCGAGGCGGCGGGCGACGTGGTGTACGCCGACACGACCGCCTGCGCCACGGGCGAGCTGGTCTACGACCTGGCGCACGCCCTCGATCTCGAGATCACTCCCGACATCGCGCGCTCGCTCTACACGGCGATCCTCACCGACACCGGCGGCTTCCGGTTCAGCAACACGTCGCCCCGCGCGCACGTGATCGCCGCCGATCTCATGACGCGCGGCGTGGATCCCGAGGAGATGTACCGCCGCGTGTACGCGTCGTCGCCCGTGGGACGCGTGCGGCTGCTGGCCGAGGTGCTGCAGTCGCTGGGGGTGGACGAGTCGCTGGGGCTGTCGTGGCTCTCGATGCGCGCCGGCGCGCTGAGCGAGTACGGGGTGAAGCAGGAGGATCTGGACGGGATCGTCGAGCACGCGCGGTCCATCGCCGGCACCAAGCTGGCGATCTTCTTTCGCGACCTGGGGCACGGGAAGGTGAAGGTGAGCTTCCGCAGCACGGGGGCGTTCGATGCCAACCAATTCGCGCGGAAATTCGGCGGGGGCGGGCACGCCCGCGCGTCGGGCGCGCTCATCGCCGGCTCGATGTCGGAGGTGCGCGACCGCGTGCTCGGCGAGGCGCGCGCGGATCTCGCCGCCATCGCCGCCGCGCCGTGATCGAATTGCCGTGACCCCGTGGGCGCGGGTATGTTGGCGATCTTCCCGCTCACGAGGCCGCCCGATGCGCCGCGCCGCCCGCTGGATCGCCGTTCTCGCCCTCGGTTTCCCCGCTGCCACGCTCGCCCAATCGCAGCCGCCGTTCACCCTCCGCCAGGTGCTCGGGTATCCGTACCCGAGCGGCATGGCGGCGGCGCCGACCGGCACGGCCGTAGCCTGGGTGCTCGACGAGCACGGCGTGCGAAACGTGTGGGAGGCATCGGCGCCCGACTGGACGCCGCGCCGGCTCACCGACTTCGCGCGCGACGACGGGCAGGAGATCACGCAGCTCGACTTCTCGCACGACGGGGCGACGCTGGTCTTCGTCCGGGGCGGCGATCACGACGCCAACTGGCCGGCGCCGGGCAACCTCCCGCCCGATCCCGACCACAACCCGGTCGAGCCCAAGATCCAGATCTGGGCGGTGGCCACGGCCGGCGGCTCGCCGGCGAAGGTGCTCGCCGACGGCGACGCGCCGGCGGTCTCCCCCGCGGGCGACGTCGTGGCGTTCGTGCGCGGCGGTCAGATCTGGTCGGTACCGCTCGACGGCTCGAAGGCGGCCAGGCAGCTCTGCTTCGCGCGCGGCTCGAACGGCGACCTCAAGTGGTCGCCCGATGGGAGCCGGCTCGCCTTCGTCTCGCGGCGGGGGGACCACAGCTTCATCACGATCTTCACGTCGGACACGATGCCGCTCGCGTATCTCGCGCCGTCCACGTCGCGCGACTTCTACCCCGTGTGGTCGCCCGACGGCACGCAGATCGCCTACGTCCGCATGCCCGGCGTGGGCGGGCCGCCGCGGCCGATGCTCGCGCGCACGCCCAACCCGTGGGCGATCTGGGTGGCCGATGCGGCCACCGGAGCGGGCCACCAGGTGTGGGCGAGCCCGAACACGCTGCACGGGTCGTATCCGCAGACCGCCGGCCAGGCGAATCTCCACTGGGCGGCCGGCGGCCGGCTGATCTTCCTGGCCGACCTCGACGGGTGGCCGCACCTGTACTCCATCAGCACGTCGGGCGGCACGCCGCTGCGGCTCACCTCCGGGGCGTTCATGGTCGAGTACGTGGCGATGACTCCGGACCACCGGACGCTGATCTACGACGCCGACACGGGGCCCGACGCCAACGACAACGACCGGCGGCACGTGTTCTCGGTGCCGGTGGACCGCGCCGCGCCGCACGCGCTGACGACGGGCACGGGGCTGGAGTGGATGCCGGTCGTCACGGGCGACGGCGGCTGGGTGGCGATGATGTCGGCCGGCGCGCAGCGTCCGCCCGTGCCCGCGGTGATGGCCGTGTCGGGGGGAACGCCGCGGCTGCTGGGCGAAGACCGGATTCCGTCGGACTTCCCGACGGCGTCGCTGGTCGTGCCGCGGCAGGTCACGTTCAGGGCGCCCGACGGGACCCTGATCCACGGCCAGCTCTTCGAGCCGGCCGCCTCGAGCGGCAAACACCCCGGCGTGATCTTCGTGCACGGCGGCCCGCCGCGGCAGATGCTGCTCGGCTGGCACTACATGGACTATTACTCGAACTCGTATGCGGTGAACCAGTATCTGGCGAGCCGCGGGTTCGTGGTGCTCTCGGTGAATTATCGCCTGGGCATCGGCTACGGCTGGGACTTCCACCATCCGGCGCACGCCGGGCCGGCGGGCGCGTCGGAGTACCAGGACGTCCTGGCCGGCGGGCGCTGGCTGGGACGCCAGCCCAACGTGGACGCCAGGCACATCGGCATCTGGGGCGGCTCGTACGGCGGCTACCTGACGGCGATGGCGCTGTCGCACAATTCGGACGTCTTCGCCGCCGGGGCCGACATGCACGGCGTGCACGATTGGACGGACGAGGAGAAGCGGGCGTTCGATCCCGCGTGGCGCTACGAGCAGGGCGACCTGGACAGCGCGCGCACCGTGGCCTGGGAATCGTCCCCCGACGCGATGGTCGGCCACTGGAAGTCGCCGGTGATCCTGATCCAGGGCGACGACGACCGGAACGTGTACTTCCACGAGACGGTCGATCTGGCGCGGCGGCTGGACGCCGCCCACGTGCACTACGAGGAGCTGGTCATCCCGGACGAGATCCACGGATTCCTGCGCTGGCACTCCTGGGTCGAGGCCGACTCGGCGGCGACGGCGTTCCTGGCCAAGGAGCTGGGCGGGAAGTAGCGGGACCGGGCGGGGCCGTCCGCGCTGGCGGGCGGCCTCGCTTGGAAAGGCCCAGGGAGCGCCATAGTTTCCGGGACATGACCCAGACGCTCAATCAGCGCATCGCCGATGCGCTTTCCAGAATACGCAATCCGCGCACCGGCCACGATATCGTCACCGACGAGATGGTGCGCGACGTGGCCACGACCACCGGCGGCAAGGTGCGCCTCACCCTGCTGCTCGAAGCCAACGATCCCGCGACGCTGGTCCGCGACGTGCGCGTCGCGGTGGAACACGTCGAGGGCGTGAGCGAGGTGCACGTGGACGTGAAGGACGCGGCGCAGGCGCCGCCGCCCCCCGCGAAATCACGGTCCCTGCCGGTGATGGACGACCGGCCGGCCGCGCCGCGTCCCAGCGCACCCACGCCGGTGGCGTTCCCCGAGCTGGGGCACATCATCGCCGTGTCGAGCGGCAAGGGCGGGGTGGGGAAGTCCACCGTGGCCACCAACCTCGCCGTGGCGCTGGCCAAAGCCGGCGCCCGCGTGGGGCTCATGGACGCCGACATCTACGGCCCCAACGTGCCGCGCATGATGGGCGTGGACGCCCCGCCGGCGGTGGTGCACGAGAAGATCATCCCGCTCGAGGCCCACGGCGTGAAGGTGATGTCGCTGGGGTTCATGATCGACCGCGACCAGCCAGCCATCTGGCGCGGCCCGATCGTGATGAAGATCATCACGCAGTTCCTGCGTGACGTCGCGTGGGGCGAGCTGGACTACTTCATCGTGGACATGCCCCCCGGCACCGGCGACGCGCAGCTCTCGCTGGTCCAGGCCACGATGCTCCGCGGCGCGGTGATCGTGACCACGCCGCAGGAGATGTCCACCGGCGACGCGCTGCGCGGCGTGCGCATGTTCCAGCGCGTGGGGGTGCCCGTGCTGGGCATCGTCGAGAACATGAGCTGGTTCGAATGCCCGCACTGCGGCAAGCCGACGCCGATCTTCGGCGCGGGCGGCGGCGAGCGGCTGGCGAAGGAGACCGAGCTGCCGCTGCTCGGCCAGATTCCGCTCTACCCGCGCGTGATGGAGCGCGCCGACGAAGGCGAGCCCATCGTGGTGGCCGATCCGAACTCCCCCGCCGCCCGCGCCCTCTCGGCGCTGGCCGAGCGGATGGCCCAGGCCGTGCTCGAGTTGGCGGCCGCGACATGAGGTGAACGTGGCGCGCGCCCTGGTCACGCTGCTCACCGACTTCGGCACCGCGGACGGGTACGTCGCGGAGATGAAGGGGATGCTGCTCACCGAGGCGCGCGAGACGACGGTCGTGGACGTGTCGCACGACGTCGCGCCCCAGGACGTGGACGGGGCGCGGCTGGCGCTGGCCCGCTACTGGAAGCGGTTCCCCGAGGGCGCGGTCCACGTCGTGGTCG
>JBJKPA010000476.1:0-4095 GCA_046706905.1 Gemmatimonadaceae bacterium | reverse complement strand
CCTATTTGAGTTTCGCGGGGGAATCGCCGTGGGTACCAAAGGGTGGCCCGCCGGGGCGGCCGCTCGCCCCCCCCCCCGGCGCCGTTAGCTTTCTGTCACCGGGCCGCTCGCCGGCCCCCCAACCATGAGGATCCCTACATGACACCGTATTTCGTTCGCCGCTCGACCGTCGCCCTCGGCGCGCTCGCCGCGCTCACCATTCTCGCCGGCTGCCAGGACAAGCGCGTCAAGGAGCTGAGCCCCGGGATCACCCAGGACTCCGTGATGTCGGTGACCGCGAAGGGTACCTTCGGCGCCGATTCGCAGCCCGGCATCTACAAGTCCGACCGGTACCTGATCAACGGCAAGACGCTCGAGGTGATGTACTTCGATTCCAAGGATCGGAAGGCCGGCAAGGATACCGTGCCCCTGGGCCAGCTCACGCCGCTCGTGATGTACGACGGCCACCTGGTGGGCAAGGGCTGGAGCGTCTGGGACAGTGTCGCCAAGGCGAACAAGATCACGGTCAAGAAGAACTGACCGCCGATTTGCCGAGATGATCCGGACTTCGCACGCGCTCACGCCGGCGTCGCTGCGCGGCGTGGGCGCCCGCTCCATTCGGCTCGCGGTGGCGTTGGGCGCCGTTGCCGCGCTCGCATCGCCGGCGCGGGCGCAGCGTGATGCCTCGGAGGCGACGGCGGTGATTCCGGCCCTCGGGGGCGCCATGGTGACCACGCTGGTGCCCCGCGACAGCTCGGTGAATGTGCAGGCCGCGGTCGCCCGGGCGCGGAACCGGGTCTACCGGTTCGACTCGCTCGCCGCGAGCACTGATTCCCTGGCCGACGTCACACGCATCAATCTGGCCGCGGGCCGCTCGCCGGTGCGCGTGTCGCCCGACATCATCGCCCTGATCCGGACGGCGGACCGCGCCTGGCGGCTTTCCGATCACCGGCTCGATCCCACGGCCGCGCCGCTGGCGGCTGCGGTGCTCCGCCGCGAGCAGACCGGATACGTGCCCCCGGCCGCCGAGGTGGACTCCCTGCGTGCCCTCGTGGGACTCGCCCGGGTGCGGATCAACCCGCGGGCGGGCACGGTGTTCCTCCCGCGCCGCGGCATGAAGATCGATCTCACGACGATCGCGGTCGGGCGGGGGCTCGACCTGGCGCGGGCCGAGTTCCCGGCGTCGAAGTTCGCGGGCGGGGTGCTGCAGGTCGGCCCCTCCGCGCTGGCCTTCGGCCGGGCGCCCTACGGCCCCCACTGGCGCCTGGTCCTCGAGCCGCCCCGCACCGGGCACATGCAGGTCGGGATCGTGACGCTGGACTCGGGCGCGGTCTGCGTGGTGGCCGACTCGATCATGCCGCAGGACTACGCCAGACAGCATCTGCCGCTCGTGAACCCCGCCACGGCGAGGATGCCCGATGGGCTGGGCTCGGTGACCGTGATCGCGCCCAGGGCCGAGTTCGCCAACGCGGCGGCCGCGGCACTCTACATGCTCTCTCCCGAGCGTGCGCTGGCCGTGGCGGACTCGGCGGGGATTGCGGCCGTGCTCGTGCGGCGGCCGGCGTCGGGCGCCCGCATCGGCCCGGGGGACGTACTGCTCAGCGCCGAGGCGAAGCGGCTGGTGGACCTGAACCCCTTGCTGCGCCCCCGATCGTCCCCCCGGCGGGGCTGACGGCGTTCGGGAGGACGTTCCGGTCCCGCCCGGCCACGTCCAATCCGAACACCTCGCCGAACGCGGCGGCAATCGCCTCCCGGACGCCCTCCATGGGCGCCTGGCGGCCCGTTTCCCGCTCGATCGAGGTCATGGTCACCCCCGAGATCCCGCAGGGCACGATGAGGTCGAAGAAGGCCAGGTCGGTCGAGACGTTCAGGGCGAACCCGTGCCAGGTGACCCAGTCCCGGGCGTGGACGCCGATCGAGGCGATCTTCCGGCCCTGCGTCCAGACGCCCGTGTAGCCCGCGTTCCGGCCCCCCTCGATGCCGTAGCCGGCCAGCCCGCGGATCAGCCCCTCCTCGACCTGCCGCAGGTACCAGTGCAGGTCCTGCCTGTGCCGCTTGAGATCCACGATGGGGTAGCCCACGAGTTGTCCGGGGCCGTGGAAGGTCACGTCGCCGCCGCGCTCGACCTCGAACACCTCTACCCCCCGGGCGGCCAGCAGCTCGGGGGAGGCCAGGAGGTGGGCGTCCTTGGAGGACCGGCCGAGGGTCACGACCGGCGGATGCTCCACGAGGAGGAGCAGGTCCTCGGGGATCTCGCCGGCGATGCGGGCGCGGGCGGCGGCGCGCTGCAGCTCCAGCGCCTGGGCGTAGGCCATGGTGCCGAGGGGAACGACCCAGAGCTCGGGACGCGAGGTCACGCGCCGTTCCCCCGCCGCGCCATGGTCAGATGTGGATCACCTGGCCCATCGAATCCAGCGCGGCCTCGGCGATCGCCTCGGCCAGGGTGGGATGGGCGTGGATGGCGAGATCCACTTCCTCGACGGTGAATTCGTTCTCGCGCGCCACGGCCAGCTCGTGGATCAGCTCGGTGGCGTGCGCCCCCACGATGTGGGCGCCCAGGATCTCGCCGTATTTGGAATCGCGAATGATCTTCACGAAGCCGTCGGTCTCGCCGGCGGTGCGGGCGCGGCCGTTGGCCGAGAAGGGGAACTTGCCCAGCTTGTAGTCGAGCTTCTGCTCCTTGCACTGCTCCTCGGTGAGCCCGATCGAGGCGACCTCGGGGTGGCAGTAGGTGGCGTTTGGGATGTTCTTGTAGTTCATCCCCTGGGTGTGGTGGCCGGCGACGATCTCGGCCATGACGACGCCTTCGCGCGAGCCCTTGTGGGCCAGCATCGGCGGGCCGGCCACGTCGCCGATGGCGAAGATCCCCTTGGCGGTGGTCTCCATCCGCTCGTTGATCTTGACGAAGCCGCGCTCGGTGAGCTGGACGCCGGCCTCCTTGAGCCCGATGCCCTCGACGTTGGGCGCGCGGCCGGCGGCGACGAGCACCCGGTCGGCCTCGAGCTGGGACTTCGTGCCGCCCACGTCCACCGTCATCGAGACGGAGTTCTTGCCGACCTTGACGTTGGAGATCTTGGCGCCGGTCAGGATGTCGATGCCGCGCTTCTTGAACGCGCGGGTCACGGCGGCGCTCGACTCGGCGTCCTCCACGGGGAGAATGCGGGGCAGGACCTCGACGATCGTGACCTTGGTGCCGAAGGCGTTGAACACGTCGGCGAACTCGCACCCCACGGCGCCGGCGCCCACGACGATCATGGACTTGGGCGCCTTCTCGAGCACCAGCACGTCGTCGGAGGAGAGGACGGTGGTCTTGTTCAGCTCGAGCCCGATCTGCGGCAGCCCGCGCACGCGCGAGCCGGTGGAGACGACCACGGCCTTGGCGGCGGTGTGCTGGGTTTCCTTGCCGTCGCTGGTCTTCACGCTCACGGCGTTCTTGCCGGTCAGTTTCCCGGTGCCCTTGATGTACGTGATCTTGTGCTTCTTGAACAGGAACTCGACGCCCTTGGAGTTCTGGTTGCTCACGCCGCGCGAGCGCTTCATGGCCACGCCGTAGTCGAGCTTGACGTCGCCCACGGCCACCCCGAAGTCGGCGGCGTCGTGGCGCACGCGGTTGGAGATGAAGGCCGACTCGAGCAGCGCCTTGGCGGGGATGCACCCCCACAGGACGCAGGTGCCGCCCAGGCCCTCGCGCTCGACGACGGCCGTGTTGAGGCCCAGCTGCGCGCAGCGAATGGCGCCGACGTACCCGGCGGGCCCGCCGCCGAGGAAGATGACATCGTATGAAGCCATGGTCTGAATTCGGGAGAATGGGGAGCGAAAATGGGGTCGCGCCTTCCGCAGGAAACATACCGCGATGGGGCGAGCAGGGGCTACCGCGGGGCCCTTACCAACTCCGTGCTTGCCCCTCGCGCCGGCTGCGCCTAGGGTAAGACCAAGGAGGGTCGCCATGGCCCCGCGGGAGGGTATGCAGGACGGAGGGCTGGGCTGTCGCCGCGTCGCGCGGGCGCTGGCGGTGGGTGCGTGGCTGGTGCTCGCGCCGGCCACGCTCTGTGCGCAGCGGGGCGCCGCCGCACGGCGCTCGGGGCGCGTGACGGGCGCCGTGGTGGACACCACGGG
>JBJKPA010000475.1:0-4146 GCA_046706905.1 Gemmatimonadaceae bacterium | reverse complement strand
GTGGCGAGGAGCGCGCGATGCTCGGCGCGCGCGGCGGGCGCGGTTGCTTGCGAGGGTTCTGGTGCGCTCATAGCTTCACGCAATGTCTCGAATTTTCAGCGGCATACAGCCCTCGGGCGAGCTGCATCTCGGTAACTATCTGGGGGCGGTGCGGAACTGGGTCCAACTCCAGGGCCAGCATCCCACGATCATCTGCATCGTGGACTACCACGCCATCATCACCGTGCCGTACGAGCCCGACGTGCTGCGCGCGCGGCGGCGGGCGATGGCGGTGTCGCTGCTCGCGGCCGGGATCGACCCCGAGGTGGCGACGTTGTACGTGCAGTCGGCCGTGCCGGAGCACACCGAGCTGCAGTGGATCCTCAACACCATCACGCCGCTGGGCGAGCTGGAGCGGCAGACCCAGTTCAAAGATAAGGCCAGCCGCCAGGAGAGCGTGAACGCCGGGCTGCTCAACTATCCGGTGCTGCAGGCGGCGGACATCCTGCTCTACCGCGCCGACCTGGTGCCGGTGGGGGAGGATCAGATCCAGCACCTCGAGCTGTCGCGGGTGATCGCGCGGCGGTGGAACGCCGCGTACGGGGCGGGCGAGGACTACTTTCCCGAGCCGCAGCCGCTGCTCACGCCCACGCGGCGCATCATGGGGCTGAACGGCCAGGCCAAGATGTCGAAGTCGATGGGCAACACGATCGGACTTCTCGAAACCCGCGACGAGATGTGGGCCAAGCTGCGTCCCGCGGTCACCGATCCGGCCCGCGTGCGGCGCACCGATCCCGGGCATCCCGAGGTGTGCAACATCTACACGCTGCACAAGGCGTTCAGCGCGCCCGACACGGTGACCCAGGTGTACGAGCAGTGCACCAGCGCCGGGTGGGGGTGCGTGGACTGCAAGAAGGTGCTGCTCGACGCGATGGACGAGGAGCTGGTGCCGATCCGGTACCGGGCCGAGGAGCTGCGCGCGCGGCCGGAGCGGGTGGACGAGGTGTTGACGGCCGGCGCGTCGGCGTGCCGCGCGATCGCGCAGCGCACGATGTCCGAGGTGCGGGAGCGCATGGGGCTCGACTAGTGGGGGGCGGCCCCGCGGGTCCCGAGCGCCTCCTGGTCGTGGACCTCGCGTCCACGTCGCGGAACTGGGCGATCCCGGCGGACGGCGAGGCGCGGATCCGCGAGGCCGCGCCTCCCGGGTGGCGCGTGTACTTCGTGCGCGCGTCCACGGTGTCGGACGGCGACGGCAATCCGAACCCGAGCCCCGAGGCGCTGGAGGCGATCGCCGGGGCCGAGGTGTACTTCGGGTTCGGCATCTCGCGCGCGCTGTTCCGCGCGGCGCCCGAACTGCGCTGGGTCCACTCGGCCACGGCGGGCATGGGGAGCATCCTGTTTCCCGAGATGGTGGCGAGCACCGTGCTGCTCACCAACTCGGCCGGTGTGCACGGGCCGCCGATGGCCGAGACGGTCCTCGCCGGCGTGATGCACTACCTGCGCGGGCTCGACGTGTCGCTGGCGCAGCAGCGCGAGGGCCGGTGGAGCAAATCGTTCTTCGTGTCCGGGGAGTCGCCGCTGCGCGAGGTGGCCGACTGCCGGGTGCTCGTGATCGGCGCGGGCGGCATCGGCACCGAGGTGGCGACGCGGTTCGCCGCGCTGGGCGCCGAGTGCGTGGGGATCCGCCGGCGACCGGAGCGCGGCCGTCCGCCCGGGTTCGTGCGCGTGGTGGGGCCCGACGCGCTGGACGAGGAGCTGCCGCGGTGCGACGTGGTCGTGATCGCGGCTCCCGCGACGCCGGACACCCGCCGGCTCCTGAGCGCGGAACGTCTGGATCTCCTCCCGCGGCACGCGATCGTGGCGAACCTGGCCCGGGGCTCGCTGCTCGACGAGGCGGCGCTGGCCGAGCGCCTCGCCGACGGGCGGCTGCGCGGCGCGGTGCTGGACGTCTTCGCCGAGGAACCCCTGGCGCCGTCGAGCCCGCTGTGGCAGCTTCGAGCAGCGCTGCTGACCCCCCATGTCTCCGCCGTGTCCCCCCTGCGTTTCTGGCCCCGCCAGCTGGCGCTGTTCGTGGACAACTGGCGCCGATACGTGCGCGGACAGCCTCTGGCGAATCTCGTGGACAAGCAGGCGGGGTACTGACCATGGAAAAGATCATCAAGGCCGCCGTTGACCGGGGGGCGTCGGACCTGCACATCAAGGCGGGCGACGTGTTCCGCGCCCGCATCAATGGGAAGCTCGTGGGGCTCACGAAGCAGGCCCTGACCGCGGACCAGACGCGGGCGATCGCGCTGCACCTGATGACGAACGAGGACGACAAGGCGCGGATCGACAAGATCACGGACCATGACTGCTCGTGGGAGGCGGCCGGGATCGGCCGCTTCCGCGTGAACATCATGCGGCAGCGGGGCACGTTCATGATCGTGATGCGCGTGATCCCGTTCGAGGTGCCGACGTTCGACAAGCTCGGGCTGCCGCCGGTGCTGGCCAAGGTCGCGCAGGCGGAGCGCGGGATGGTGCTCGTGACCGGCGTGACCGGCTCGGGAAAGTCGAGCACGATGGCGGCGCTCATCAACTACATCAACCAGAACGCCAGCCGGCACATCCTGACGCTCGAGAACCCGATCGAGTTCCTGCACAAGGACATCAACTCGGCGGTCACGCAGCGGGAGATCGGCGCCGACACGGTGGATTTCAAGATGGGCCTGCGGGCCGCGCTGCGGCAGGATCCCGACGTGATCATGATCGGCGAGCTGCGCGATGCCGAGACGATCGACACGGCGATGAAGGCGGCCGAGACCGGGCACCTGCTCATCTCCACGCTGCACACGCCCGATGCACAGAGCACGATCCTGCGCATCATGGCGATGTTCCCGCCCGAGGAGCAGGAAGTGGTGCGGATCCGCCTCGCCGAGTCGCTGCACGCGGTGGTCTCGCAGCGCCTGCTCAAGAAGCGCGAGGGGAACGGCCGCGCGGTGGCCGCCGAGGTCCTGATCGTGACTCCCGCGGTGCGCGACATGATCGCCGACGGCAGGCGCATCGGCGAGATCCGCGACTACATCGAGGCGGGACGCGAGCAGTACGGCATGCAGACCTTCGACCAGCACCTGGCCGACCTCGTGCGGTCCAAGGAGGTCATGTTCGAGACCGCGATGGCGGCGGCGTCGAACCCGTCGGACTTCGAGCTGAAGCTGCGCATGTTCGGCCGGCTGTCGCAGTCGGTGCAGGCCTCGCACATCGAGGAGGAGCTGAAGGCGGCCGAGACGGCCGCTCCCGCGCCGGCCGAGAGCGGCGGCGGACTGGACGGCATCCAGACGGGCAGCTTCGACTTCCTGGGCTCGTAATACATGAACCTGTCGGGCATCTTCGGTCCCGTGGTTTCGACCTTCGACGCGACGTCGGGGGAGCTCGACCTTCCGGCCTTCGACGCGAACCTGCGTGCGCACCTCGCGGCGGGGCTCGACGGCATCGTCGTGGCCGGGTCCACCGGCGAGGCCGTGCTGCTCGACGAGGCCGAGCGCGCGCAGCTCGTGGACCGGGCGCGGCAGGTGGTCCCCCGCGACCGGCTGCTCGTCGTGGGTGCGGGCGCCGAGTCGACCCGCACGACGATCGCCCGCTGCCGCGCCGCCGGCGCGGCCGGCGCCGACGCCGTGCTCGTCGTCTCGCCGCACTACTACACCGCGGCGATGACCGCCGACGCGATCCTCGGCCACTTCCGCCGCGTCGCCGACCAGAGCCCGATCCCCGTCATCCTGTACAACATCCCGAAATACGTCGGGTTCGCGATCTCGCCGTCGATCGTCACCGAGCTGTCCACGCACGGCAACATCGTGGGCATCAAGGACAGCTCCGGCGACCGCGACCTGATCACGGTGTACGTGAACGCACAGGGGAAGAATTTCTCGGTGCTCACCGGGAGCGGCTCGCTGCTGCAGACCGCGATGCAGGCCGGCGCGCGTGGGGCAATCCTCGCCGTGGGGCTGTTCGCGCCCGAGCTGTCGCGCAGGTTGTGCGACGGGGTGGGGGAGAACGACGAGGCGGCCGCGGCGGCCGCGCAGGCGCGGCTCACGCCGATGAACGCGACGATCGTCGCGTCGCTGGGCGTGGCCGGCGTGAAGGCGGCGCTCGACGTCGTGGGGCTGCGCGGCGGCCCGGTGCGGTCCCCGC
>JBJKPA010000474.1:0-5919 GCA_046706905.1 Gemmatimonadaceae bacterium | reverse complement strand
GCAGCACGGCACGGTCGTGCACACGTACCAGGAGGTCCAGGAGCTGCTCCTGCGCGGCACCTCGATCGGCGGCGCGGTCGCCCTCGACCGGCGCACCGGCGAGCGCCGCACGTACGAGGCCGACATCGTGGTGAACGCGGCAGGGCCGTGGGCCGGGAAGATCGCCGCGCTGGCGGGCGTGGAGGTGCCGGTCGTGCCCACGCCGGGAGTGATGGTCGCCGTCGCGGGACGCTTCGTCGACCGGGTGATCAACCGCCTGAACAAGTCCTCCGATGGCGACATCATCGTGCCGCAGCGCCGGACGGCCGTCATCGGGACCTCGTCCTGGCAGGTCGACGACCCCGACTACATCCCGATCCCCCGCGAGCACGTCCAGCTGATGTTCGACCGCGGCGGCGAGCTCGTGCCCGCCGTGCGCGAGGCGGCGGTGCGCGGGATCTTCGCCGTGGCGCGGCCCCTGATCGGCGCGAAGGAGGGCGGGGCCAGCGGCCGCGAGCTCTCGCGCACGTTCGAGTGCTTCGACCACGCGCACGACGGTGTGGAGGGCTTCGTGACGATCTCCGGGGGCAAGACGACGACGGCCCGGGCGATGGCCGAGAAAGTCTCCGACGTCGTCGTCGCGAAGCTCGGCCTGACCGCCCCGTGTCGCACCCGCGAGCTGCCCCTCGCCTCGTATCGAGCGTTCTATGGCTAGCGCGCCGAGTGTCGAACCGGCCGCCGCGCCGCCCGCCGCCCGGTCGGACGTGGCAGCCGCGCGCCAGGTGGAGCTGCGGGTCCGCCGCTCGGCGCGTCCGGGCGTGCCCGAGGGGCGCATCGACAGCTTCCTCGTCGACGTCGATCCCGAGCGCGACTACGTGCTCGACGTGGTCGAGCGGGCGTGGGCCACGCGGGACCGCACGCTCGTCTTCCGGCACGCCTGCCATCACGGGTCGTGCGGCACGTGCGCGATCCGTGTCGACGGCCGGGAGCGCCTGCCCTGCATCACCCGCGTCGCGGAGGTGTGGGACGGCAGCGCCCCGCTCCTCCTCGAGCCGCTGCGCAACTTCCCCGTGATCGCCGACCTGGCGGTCGACGTGCGCGAGTTCCAGCAGCGCATGGCGGCGGTCCGGCTGCCCTACGTGCGCACGGTGGAGGCGCTCGTGCGCGCGGTCGCCACGGGCGACGCGGCCACGGTCGACGGCGACGTCGGCGCGGCCGAGCGGTTCGAGGACTGCATCGAGTGCGGCGCCTGCATCTCGGCCTGCCCGGTGGCGGGGGGCGACGGCGACTACCTGGGTCCCGCGATCCTCGCGGCGGCCGACCGGATCGCCGAGGAGCCGCGCCAGGGAGACGCCGATCGTGCCCTCGACCTCATCTCCGACGAGCACGGCGTGTGGCAGTGTCGCTCGGTCTGGGCCTGCAGCGCGGTGTGCCCGTCGAACGTCGATCCGGCCGGGCGGATCATGGACGCGCGCCGGCGCATCATCGAGCGCGACTGGCGGCGCCTGACCGGTGGAAAGGGCTGACATGGCGGGACGCGGCGGGGCTGGCAACGGGGCGGTGGAGCGCGCGGCGCGCGATCCGGCGCGACGGATCCTGTACTGGGCCGAGCCGCGCCTGCGCGACCCCGGCTGGCTTGCCTTCGCGCTCAATCGGCTCACGGGGCTCATCCTCGTGCTCTACCTGGCCGTTCACCTCGTCGTGATCAGCCGCCTGGCGCAGGGCCCCTCGGGCTGGAACTCGCTCCTCTCGACGTTCGGGTCGCGTCCCTTCCTCGTGGGCGACGTGCTGCTCATCGCGGCCGTGGTGTTCCACGGGTTGAACGGCCTGCGCGTCGCGCTCCTCACCGTCGGCTCGGGCGAGGTGCCGCAGCAGGGCGCGCGGCGCAGCTCCGCGTACTTCGTCATCGTGTTCGTCGTCAGCGCGGCGCTCACCCTGGCCGCCGCCTGGGCGATCCTCTTCCGGTAGGGGGGCGCGAGATGGCCGAGCAGCAGCGGCGCTTCGCGGGCCGACCGGATACGGCGCCGCCGGGGGTGGTGCCGGGGGCCCTCCCGGAGCGGGCCGCGCCCGCCCGCGCCAGGGTCACCTCCGGGCTCGTCTGGCTGGTCCAGGCGCTCACCGGCGTGCTCCTGGTGGCCTTCGTGGGACTCCACCTCTTCGCCCAGCACATCCTCGCGCCGGGCGGGCTGCGTGACTTCGACAGCGTGCTGGCCTACCTGCGCCAGCCCCTGCCGATGTTCGCCGAGCTCGGGCTCGTGGCGGTGGTCGCGATCCACGCGGCGCTCGGGGTGCGCGCCGTGCTCGTCGACATCGTCGACGACGCGCGGGTCATCCGGGCCGTCAGCTGGATCCTCGGCGTGCTCGCCGTGCTCGTCTTCGTCTACGCGCTCTGGCTCACCCTCACCATCGTCAATTGGCGCTGACCCGTCGCCGCGCGGTCGTCGTGGGGGCCGGCGCGGTCGGGTCGTTCCTCGGCGCCTGTCTCGCCGCAGGCGGGTGGGACGTGACGCTCGTGGGACGTTCGGCAATCGACGCGGGGCCGTTGCGGCTCGACGTCGTCGCGCCCGGGGGCGCCGTGACGAGCGTGGACCTCCGCCACGCCAGCTGGGCGACCGTGGAGCCCGAGGCCCCGGATCTGCTCCTCTTCGCCGTGAAGATGTACCAGCTCGGCGACGCGCTCGACGCGGCCGGGCGCTGGCCCCTCGTCCCGGTGTGCACCGTGGAGAACGGCATCGGCGCCGAGCGGCAGGCCGAATCGCGCCGCCCCGGCTGCGCGGTGATCGCGGGCTCCCTGACCACGGCGGTCGAGCGCGACGGACCACGTGTCCGGCGCCTGAACCGGGGCGGGCTCGGGCTGGCCTCCGTCGCGGGTGCGTCCGACGAGCTCGCCGGCGAGCTGGCGGCCGCGCTGGAGCGTGGCGGGCTTCGCGTGCGCCGCTATGCCGACGCCGCCGCCATGAAGTGGTCGAAGCTGGTCGGCAACCTCGTGGCCAACGCCACCAGCGCGCTGCTCGACTGGGAGCCCGGCCGCGTGTACGGCGACCCCGCCGCGTTCGCCCTCGATCGTGCGCAGCTCCGCGAGGCGTTCCGCGTGATGCGCGCCCTGGGGCTGCGCCCGGTGGGGCTGCCCGGCACGCCTGTCCCGCTGCTGGCACGCGCGGTCGATCTTCCGCCCGCGCTCTCGCGCCGGGCACTGGCCGGCGTGGTGCGGGGCGCACGCGGCGGCAAACCGCCTTCCCTGCAGCTCCATCTGCGCGGTGGCGGCGGTCCGAGTGAGGCGGCCTGGCTGAACGGCGCGGTCGTGCGCGCCGGGGCGGAACATGGGGTGCCGACGCCCGTGAACCGTGCCCTCGCCCGGCTGCTGGAGGAAGCGTCGAGCGATCCACAGCGACGGCAGTGGTTCGTGGGTCATCCCGAGCGGCTCGGCCAGGCCGTTGACGAGCGGGTCGCGCCGACCGGTCCCTGAAGGCGCTTCGCGCCGCTGCCCGGCTATACTGCGTCCGCGATGGACCTCGGAACGCTGGCCCGCGACGCCGCGATCGTCGTCGTGGCGTATCTCGTGGGGGGTATCCCGTGGGGGATCATCGTCACGCGGCTGGCGGGCAAGCCCGACCCCCGGACGGTTGGCAGCGGGCGGACGGGCGGCGCGAACGTGCTGCGGACGGCGGGACTCGGCTGGGCAGTGCTGTCCGGGCTCCTCGATGTCTGCAAGGGCATCTTCGCCGTGCTGCTCGCCAGGCTCGCGGGTGCCGGCACGGGCGTCGCGATCCTGGCCGTGCTCGCCGCGCTCGCCGCGATCCTGGGTCACAGCCGATCGCCGTTCATCGGCCTGAAGGGCGGCCGGGGCGTCTCTGTGGCGCTCGGGAGCCTCCTGGTGATCGAGCCCGTGGTCGCCATCCTGGCAGTACCGATCTACGCGATCGTCCTGCTGCTCAGCCACTACTCCTCCCTCGCATCGCTCACCGCCACCACGCTGGCGGGCATCGGGCTGATCGTCGTGGCGCTCGTCGGGCAGGTGCCGCCCGCGTACATCGGCTTCGGCGTGGCAGGTCCCGGGATGATCTGGCTGTTCCACGCCGACAACGTGCAGCGGCTGCTGCGCGGGCAGGAGCGCAAGCTCTACTGAGCTGTTCCGGGCGGGCGACTCGTCCCTGGCGCGCCTGACCCGACCGTGTCGGGGCGGCAGCTGCGGGGCCGCGGTGCGGTAGACTGGCGCCGTCATGCGCGCCGAGTGCGGCCCACAGCGTGAGGGAGTTCCAGCCCGTGTCCGTCGATGACCTGCGCGCGAGGATTCGCGAGGTCCCCGACTTTCCCAAGCCAGGCATCCTCTTCTACGACATCACCACCCTCCTGAAGGACGCCGCCGCATTCCGCGAGGCAGTCGACCTGCTCACCCGGCCCTACAAGGGCCAGCGCATCGACGTCGTCGTGGGGATGGAGTCCCGCGGCTTCATCTTCAGCGCGCCGATGGCATACGAGCTGGGGGTCGGCTTCGTGCCGGTCCGCAAGCTCGGCAAGCTCCCGGCCGAGACGGTGAGCGTGGAGTACGCGCTGGAGTACGGCACCAACACGCTCGAGGTGCACCGCGACGCGATCACGCCGGGTCAGCGCGTCCTCGTCGTCGACGACCTCCTCGCGACGGGCGGTACCGTCAGCGGCACGATCGAGCTGGTGCGCCGCCTGGGCGGCGAGGTCGCCGGCCTGGCCTTCCTGGTGGAGCTCAGGTTTCTCAAGGGCCGCGAGCGGCTGCGCGGCTACGATGTGTACAGCGTCATCGAGTACTGAACGACGGGAGCACCGTCGGTGAGCGAGCCGCGGCCCGATCCGGCGGGCTCCGACGCGGCCGGGCAGCCGGTCGAGACCGCGGCGCCGTCCGCCACAGACGAGTCGCCGCAGGCAGGACGACCGCCCGACGATCCCGACGTCGACCTGGGGAGGCGGTACTTCTTCCGCTCTCTCAGCCGCGAGGCGCTCCAGGCAGCCGCGTTCGTGGCGGGAGCCGCCACGGCGCTGCAGCGCGGGACCTCCACCGCAACGGGCCAGCTGTTCGGGCTCGTCACGGAGCCCCCAGCGGTCGCGGAGCCCCTTCCCGGTTTCGCCACGGCGCCGGTCCAGCCGGGCATCGGGTTCGGCGCGCCGTACCGGCTGGTCGGTGACTCCCTGGCCGTGGTGGACCAGCGGCGGCTGCCGGAGCAGCTCATCGAGCTCACCTGCGAGACCGGTGTCGAAGTCGCCGCGGCGATCCGCGATGGAGCCGCGCGCGGCGGTCCGCTGCTCGGGCAGGTCGCGGCGTACGGGATGGCGCTGTCCGCGGGGCGTGTCCGCGACGCGAGCCCGTACATGCGCGGCGCCACCCTGCACGGGACGCTCGGCGCGCTCCGCAGCGCCCACCCCGCATCCCGCCCGATCGACGCGGCGCTGGACCGCATGGAGCGCCGCTGGATGTCGCTCGGCGAGGACGTCGAACCGGATGTCCTGGCGCATGCCTTGCGGGCGGAGGCGGACGCGATCGCCCTGGAGGCGCGCAACGCCCACATGGAGATCGGCCGGCACGGGGCGGAGCTGCTGGCCCGTTCGCTCGACCGCCCGCTGGAGATCCTCGTCCATGGTGCCGTGGGACCACTGGGTGGCGGAGGCATCGGCACCGTGCTCAGCGTGATCTCGTCGCTCGTCGCCTCCGGGCGCGCTGCGCACCTCTGGGTGACCGAGGAGCGACCGTCGCTGCACGGCGCCCGCGTGACCCCCTGGGAGCTGCAGCAGGCGGACATCCCGCTTACGCTGGTGGCCGACGCCGCGGCGGGCTGGCTGTTCGCGCAGGGCCAGCTGGACGCCGTGCTGGTGAGCGTGGAGCGGATCGCGCGCAACGGCGACCTGGCCGCGCCGGTCGGCACGTATCCGCTGGCGGCGCTGGCGTCGCGCCACGGAGTGCCGCTGTACGCC
>JBJKPA010000473.1:0-5414 GCA_046706905.1 Gemmatimonadaceae bacterium | reverse complement strand
TAGACTTCGGCGTTGCCGGGTCAGGACCAAAGCTATCGCGCCGGATGGCCCGGCGCTGGCCGGCCGGCGCGACCCGAGTGCAAGGATCCCGTTCGCGTGAGCCATCCCGCCCCTCCCGGATTTCGCGGCACCTTCCGCACCGACGACGCCGCCCGCGCCGTGTACGGCGAGGCCGCCGGCATCGCGCGCTGCCGGCCCGACGCGGTGGCCGTTCCGATCGACGGCCGCGACGTGCAGACGCTCGTCGGCTGGGCCCACCGCGAGCGCGTTCCCCTCGTCGCCCGCGGCTCGGGAAGCGGCATGGCGGGCGGCGCGGTCGGTGAGGGCGTGGTGGTGGACCTGAGCCGGCTCCGCGCGCTGGGCGACGTGAAGCTGGAGACGCGCACGATCCGCGCCGGCCCGGGCGTGCTGCGGGCCGAGGTGGACCGCGCGGCGCGCGCCGTGGGGCTCCGCTTCCCGGTGGATCCGTCGAGCGGCGCCTTCTGCACGGTGGGCGGAATGGCGGCCACCAACGCCGCCGGCGCGCACACCATGCGCCACGGGCCGATGCGCCCCTGGGTGCAGGGGCTCGCCTGCGTGTTCGACGACAGCTCGGCGGCCGAGATCCGGCGCGGCGCGGCTGCCCCGCGCGAGGTCGCCGCGGTGGGCCGCTTCTTCCGCGACGCGCACGACGCGATCCTGCGGCGCGAGCGGGTGACGCCTTCGGTGCACCGCGGCGTGCTCAAGGACTCCTCGGGGTACGCCACCGCCGCCTACGCGGCGAGCGGGGACCTCGTGGACCTCCTCGTGGGCAGCGAGGGCACGCTCGCCCTGTTCACCGAGGTCGAGCTGCGTCTCGAACCGACGCCGGTGGCGAGCGCCAGCCTGCTCGGCGAGTTCCGGTCGCTGGACAGCGCCGTGCGCGCGGCGGCCGAGGCGCGCAAGCTCGGCGCGGGCGCCTGCGAGCTGCTCGACCGCACGTTCCTCGAGGTCGCGTCGTCCGGCGGCGGCTCCCTCCCGATCGCGGTGGGCGCCGAGGGCGTGCTCCTCGTCAAGCTCGAGGGGGAGACCACGCGTGACGTCGGCGCCCGGGCCCGCTCCATCGAGCAGGCCTTCCGGCGGCTCGGCGCCGCGGGCGTGACCCTGGCCCTCGACGCCAACGCCGAGCACGACCTGTGGGAGCTGCGGCACGCGGTGAGCCCGATCCTCTCCCGGCTCGACCCGTCGCTCAAGTCCATGCAGTTCGTGGAGGACGGCGCCGTCCCGCCGGAACACCTCGCGGACTACGTGCGCGGCGTCCGGGCCGCGCTCGAGCGGCACAAGGTGAAGGGGGTGATCTTCGGACACGCCGGCGACGCCCACATCCACGTCAATCCGCTCATCGACGTGAGCCAGCCCGACTGGCGCGCCAAACTCGACGGGATTCTCGACGCGGTGGTGGCGCTCACCGCCTCGCTGGGCGGCACGCTCACCGGCGAGCACGGCGACGGCCGCCTGCGCACCCCGCTGCTCTCGCGCGTCTGGACCGACGCCGCGCGCGAGCGGTTCGCGCTCGTCAAGCGCGCCTTCGACCCGGGCAACATCCTCAACCCGGGGGTGAAGGTTCCGCTCCCGGCCCAGCGTCCGGTGCGCGACGTGAAGTACGACCCCGAGCTGCCCGCCCTTCCGCTCGCCGCGGCCCGCGCCCTCGAGCGGGTGGAGCGCGATCGGGCGTATGGGGAGTTCCGGCTTGCCTTGCTGGAGTCGCCCGTGGAGCCTTGATTGGGGGCCGACGTCCCGGCCCCGGCGAACCCGTACGTCGGTGAGTCGGTGCGACGGTATGTCGGGCACGGCGGAGCCGCCGTTGGCAGTTATCCGACTCACCGACATACTGACATACCGACTCACCGTCTCACCGACTCACTCCAATGCCCGAGTACTTCTCCGCCCCCCGCATCACCCTCCTCGCGCGTCCGGCCTTCACCGAGCCCGCCCATCTGCCCGTGGAGTGGCAGGGCGAGAGCACCGACGGCGAGCGCCTGAGCGAGTTCGCCGGCCGGCTCTGCTACATGAGCCAGCACAACCCGGCCAAGCGGGCCACCCGGGAGTACATCGAGAACATCAAGAAGCAGGGGCACGGGAGCGTGCTGGAGCACGCCAACTACTCGCTCCTCCTCGAGGGCGTGAGCCGGTCGCTCACCCACGAGCTGGTGCGCCACCGGGCCGGGTTCGCCTACTCCCAGCTCTCGCAGCGGTACGTGGACGAGTCGCACGCCGCGTTCGTCGTCCCGCCGGCCATCGTGGGCGACGAGGCGCTGGAGGCGGTCTGGCGCACCCAGATCGAGGCGGCCCAGGCGACCTACGTCGCCCTCGTCGAGCAGCTCATGGAGCGCTACGCCTGGGTGGCCGACCGCGTGCACCGGCGCAAGATGGCGCGCGAGGCGGCGCGGGCCGTGCTCCCCAATTCCACCGAGACGAAGATCGTCGTCACCGCCAACACCCGCGCCTGGCGCACGATGCTCGAGCTCCGCTCCAGCGAGGGCGCCGAGCTGGAGATCCGCCGCGCCGCGATCGCGATCCTGCGCGTACTGCAGGCCGAGGCGCCCGGCTTCTTCTCCGACTTCGAGGTGTACGAGGCGGAGGATCGCCGCGAGGCCGCGCGGATCTCGTACCACAAGGTCTGACCACGCGCGCGGGTTTTTTCCCGTTGCGCGACGAATTCCGGGTACGTATCTTGGCGCGTCTCTTCGAGAATGGATGACGCGCATCGGCTTTGCGTACAACCAGAAGCCCGACTCGACGCCCGCGTTGCACTCGGCAACGGACGCGGTAGACGCCGACGACGAGCCACCAGGTACGCGCCGGGACCTTCGCTCCCGGACCCCCTCCGCTGAACTGCACGACCCGTTCACCGCATCCGGCGGTGGCACGGGCGTGTTCGCGCCCCCGGTGCCCGCGCCCTCGGCGCCCGACGACGCCTACGCCGAGTGGGACACGCCGGAAACCATCGACGCCGTGGCGCGCGCCCTCGCGCCCTTCGGCGAGGTCGTGCGCCTCGACGCCGACGCCGACTTCCCGGCCCGCCTGCGCGATGCGCGGCCCGACCTCGTGTTCAACATCGCCGAGGGACTCCACGGCCCCAATCGCGAGGCGCACGTTCCCGCGATCTGCGAGTACTACGGCATCCCGTACTCGGGCAGCGACCCGCTGACCCTGTCGCTCTGCCTCCACAAGGGGCACGCCAAACGGATGCTCGCCGCCCACGGCATTGCCACCGCCGATTTCGCGCTCGTCGCGTCGGAGGCGGAGCTCGACCGGCTCGCCGCCGATCCGCGCGCGGTCTATCCCCGATTCGTGAAGCCCGTGCAGGAGGGGTCGTCCAAGGGAATCACCGAGCGGAACCTCGTGCGCGACGCCGGCCAGCTGCGCGCCCGCGGCGCCGAGCTGCTGCGCGACTACGCCCAGCCGGTGCTGGTCGAGGACTATCTGCCGGGCGCCGAGTTCACCTGCGGCGTGCTGGGCAACGGCGCGGCGGCGCGCGTGCTCCCCCTCGTGGGCATGCGCTTCGACACCCTGCCCGCCGGCGCGGTGCCGATCTACGGCTTCGAGGCCAAGTGGGTCTGGGACCGCGCCGACCGCCCGCTCGACATCTTCGAGTGCCCGGCCCGCATCCCGGACGCCCTGCGCGAGGCGGTCGAGCGCGTCGTGCTCGACGCCTACCACGCGCTGGGCTGCCGCGACTGGTCGCGCGTGGACGTCCGCCTCGACGCCCACGGCGCGCCCCACGTCATCGAAATCAATCCGCTCCCCGGCATCCTGCCGGATCCCGCGGACAACTCCTGCCTGCCCAAGGCCGCGCGCGCGGCCGGGCTTTCGTACGACGAGCTCATCCAGGCTTGTCTCGTCCACGCCGCTGAGCGGCAAGGTGTTGCACTCGAGCGCGGGAGCGTGCCGTGAGAATCGCCGTTCTGTTCGATGGGGTGTCCGCCGTCGCCGCCATGCCCGACCTCGCCATTGTCGAGAGCGTCGAGACGATCGAGCGGATCCTCGTCGCCGAGGGGAACCAGGTGGCCCGGCTCCCCGTGCACCCCGACGGCCGGTGGATCGAGCGGCTGCGCAAGGGCCGGTTCGACCTCGTGTTCAACCTGTGCGAGGGCATCGACGGCGTCGCCACGCTCGAGCCGCCGGTCATCGCCGTGCTCGAGCTGATGGCGGTCCCCTTCACCGGCAGCTCCAGCTACACCACCGCACTCTGCCTCCGCAAGCACGTCGTGAACCACCTCCTGGCCAACGCGGGGCTCCCCGTCCCGCGCTTCGCGGTCGTGCGGCGCGGCGACCCCCTCCCGTCGATCGGCTACCCCGCGATCTGCAAGCCGGCCGCCGAGGATGCCTCGATCGGCATCGAGCAGAAGTCCGTCGTCCGCTCGCGCCGCGCGCTCGAGCGCCGGCTGGAGGCGATGCACGAGCGGTGGAACGAAGTGCTCGTGCAGCGGTACGTGGACGGTCGGGAGGTGAACGTGGGAATCCTGGGCGACACGGTGCTGCCCATCGCCGAGATCGATTTCGCCGGCATGCCCGACGACCTGTGGCGCATCGTGAGCTATCGGTCCAAGTGGGAGCCGGGCTGCGAGGAGGACTCGGGCACCGTGCCGCGCTGCCCCGCCGAACTCGACCCCGACCTCGCCGAGCGCGTCCGGCAGCTCGCCCTCGATGCCTGGCGCCTGGTGGGCGGCACCGGGTACGGGCGCGTGGACATGCGCATCGATGCCAAGGGGCGCCCCTGGATCCTCGAGGTCAATCCGAACCCCGACATCGCGACCGACGCCGGGCTGGCACGGATGGCCAAGACCGCCGGGATCGGCTACCCGCGGCTCATCCGGACCGTGACCCAACTGGGCGCCCGCCGCCGGATCGACGTCGGCGACGCCGACCGTCTCTGGGCCCTGGCCTTCCAGCTCTCGGGCGGCGTGGATCCGGCGCTCGACGCCGACGAGATGTTCGACGCGGCCCGCCAGGCCTCCTGATGCTCACCCTCGGCTCGCTCGACGTCTCGCACCGCGGGGCGCTGCTCGATCTGCTCCGCGCCACCGGCGCCTTCTCGCCGGAGGAGGTGGCGGTGGCCGTCGAGCTGCTGGACGCCGCCGGAACGGACGCGGGAACCGGCGCGCCCGACTACGAATTCGTCGCGGCATTCGACGGCGCCGGAACGCTGGTCGGCTACTGCTGTTACGGCCCGACCCCCGGTGCGCAGGGGACGTATGACGTATACTGGTTGGCCGTGCACCCCGCACAACAGCGGGGCGGAGTGGGATCGATGCTGCTGGAAGAAGTGGAGCGGCGCCTGCGCACGCGCGGCGGCCGTCTGATGGTGGTCGAGACTTCGGGGCGCGCGGCCTACGACGCGACCCGGCGCTTCTACGGAGCCCGCGGCTACCGCGTGGCGGCGCGGCTCCAGG
>JBJKPA010000472.1:0-2641 GCA_046706905.1 Gemmatimonadaceae bacterium | reverse complement strand
GGCCAGCGCGTTCAACACGGCCTGCGACGCGGCCCGCGTGGCCAGCGTGCCGTTGTCCTTCGTGAACGTGGGGACCTTGCCCTCCCACCCGTCGGGAAGCCGGCCGGCCAGCCGCCGGGTCAGCTCCCCGGCCTCGGCGGGGAAGGCCTTCGCGTAGGCGTCCCACTTCGCCTGCCACTGCTGGTGCAGCTCGGCGCCGCGCGGCCGGGCCTGGCGGCAGCGCTCGAGCGCGGGCTGCGGCACGAAGAAGGGCTCGAGCGACAGCCAGCCCAGGTTCTTCTTGGTGAGCTTGATCTCCTCGGCGCCCAGCGGCTCGCCGTGGGCGGCGCTCGTGTCCTGCTTGTTGGGGCTTCCGAAGCCGATGTGGGTGCGGGTGACGACCAGCGTCGGGCGCCCGGTGTCGGCCTTGGCCTGGTCCACGGCGGCGTCGATCTGGGCCAGGTGGTTGACGTCGCCGATGCGGAGCACCTGCCAGCCGTAGGCCTCGAACCGGCGGGCGGTGTCGTCGGTGAACGTCTGCTCGGTGGCGCCGTCGATGGTTATATGATTGTCGTCATAAAACCCGATGAGCTTGCCGAGCTTGAAGTGGCCGGCGAACGAGGCGGCCTCGTGGGAGATGCCCTCCATGAGGTCGCCGTCGCTGCAGATGAAGAAGGTGTAATGGTCCACGATCTCGTGGCCCGGGCGGTTGAACTGCGCCGCCAGGTGCGACTCGGCGAGGGCCATGCCGACGGCGTTGGCGATGCCCTGGCCCAGGGGGCCGGTGGTGGTCTCGACGCCGGGGGTGTGGCCGTGCTCGGGGTGGCCGGGGGTCTTGGAGCCCCACTGCCGGAACTGCTTGATGTCCTCGAGCGACAGGTCGTAGCCGGTGAGGTACAGGCAGCTATACAGCAGCATGGACGCGTGGCCGCACGAGAGCACGAAGCGGTCGCGGCCGGGCCAGGCGGGGTCCGCCGGGTCGTGGCGGAGGTGCTCGGTGAAGAGCTTGTAGCCCAGGGGCGCCAGGGCCATGGGGGTGCCGGGGTGGCCGGAGTCGGCGGCCTGGACGGCGTCCATGGACAGCGTGCGGATCGTGTTGATGCAGAGCTGGTCGAGATCGGGAGTGGACATACGACCAAGTTAACGGTTCACGGTTGACGGTGAACAGTTGGCGGCGTGGGCGGTCCGGCTACCTGACCAGCTCCTCGATGTCGGCCACCTTGCACGTCGGCTCGTGTCCGGGGTAGGAATGGCCGCAGTGCAGGCACTGCTCGCCGAAGCCGGTGCGGCGCCAGATCAGGTAGTAGACGGCCCGTTGCAGCTTCTTCACGCGGTCTTCGAGGTCCTTTTCGGTAGGCATGGCGTGCGGACGGTGGAATGGACGGCCCGGACGCCCCGACGCCGCACCGGCGCCGGAGCGGATCGAGACACGGGCGGATGTTCGAAAACTGCACGGGTGGCCCCGGGGGCGCCATCGGGCGTCCCCGTTCCGAGCGTCGGCCGGGGCCGAGCTAGGGCATGGGGCAGGCGCCCACGATGCCGATGGTCGAGCCGGCGAGCGTCACAGAGGTGACCGGCGGATTCACGATGGCGGCCGAGTTGTTGAGATAGGCGATGATATCGGCGGCCGTGGGGTTGCGGACCGTGGCGCCCGAAATCGAGACCGAGGGAGAGCCGATCGCCTCGTACAGCATCGGATAATGGACGATCGTGCCCCGCATGTTCACGACGCCACCGAGAATGCCAGTGTTCCCCGCGACGTTCAGGCAGGCCTGCCCGGCGAGAACGAAGTGGATCGGGGTGGCGACGGGGCTGGCAACGGTATTGGAGTCGGTGAGGGTGAAGTTCGTGGGTCCGCCCGCGACCAGCTGGATGCCCGCGTCGTTGGCTCCCAGGATCTTCGACCGCGCGATGGCGGAGGTCATCGTTCCGTTTCCGGTGTTGGCAAGGTTGACGTCCCATCCGTAGAACTCCGTCTGGCCGGCGTTGGGCGCGATGGAGTCGTCGGCCAGCGTGCCGTTCAGCGAGCTGCCGGGCGCCGTGGACGCCGTCGTCGCGGTCAGGCCCCAGAAGGGCCGCCCGTAGGGCAGCCCCAGCGTGATGACGTCGTGGTTCACCGTGTAGGTGAGCGCGCCGCTGCCCTGGGTGTACGTATTCACGGACAGGTGGTTCGTATTCAGCGTGTCGCCCGTCACGGTCAGCGTGAAGTTGCCGCTGCTGCCCGAGGCGAGGGCAGCCGAGATCGCGCCGCCCACCGGCGTGTAGCTCGGCGGCTGCTGGGCCCCCGCCACGTCGGTGGACGCGAGGGTGCTGTTGGTGACGCTCAGCGCCGCGCTGGACGCCCCGTGCTGCAGCACGCCGACGCCGCCGGCGGCGGAGTTCTGGAACCGCGACGAGACGACCGCGTTCGCTCCGACGAGGTCGTCGAGCCGCACCTGCGACGCACCCGCCGCGATCAGCGTACCGTAGGCGGTGTTGCTCGGGTTGTTCGTTAATTCATCGTGCAGCTTGGACAGCCCGCTCAGGTCGGCGCCGTACAGCGCCGACACGTTCGCGAAGCCGGTCACCTGCACGTTGTCGAGCGTGAGCCCGGCGACGGTATCGGCGAGGATGCCGTAGCCGGTGCTGCCGAGGGCGGCGGTGCCGTTCTGGATGACCATGT
>JBJKPA010000471.1:0-2601 GCA_046706905.1 Gemmatimonadaceae bacterium | reverse complement strand
CGTACGGCGCGAGCCGCGCGCGCGCCGCGGCGATGGCCTCCGGATCGCGGTCCACCGCGGTGACCGTGGCGCCGGCGTGCAGCAGCGCCTCGGTGTGCCCGCCCCCGCCCAGCGTGCCGTCCAGCACGTGCCGTGCCTCGCCGAGCAGCGACACCACCTCGCGCGCCATCACCGGGGCGTGATACGACGAAGCCCAGTCGGACGAATCGTCGGCGGGGTCGCGGGATGGCGGGAGTGCGGCGTCGGACACGTCATGAAAGCAACACGCGTCGGGCGCGGCTCACAAGCGACGAAGCCCGCCGGCGCAGGCCGGCGGGCTTCGTCAGACGGCGGCGGAACCGCCGGTCGTCATTTCTTCTTGCAGAACGCCTTGACCATCTTGCCCGTGGCGTCCGAGAGCTGCGGGAGGTACTGCAGGATGCGCGACGCCGTTTCGGGGGACACCGATCCCCCTTCGGGCAGGAACATCTGCGTCGTCACGAACAGGTCGTTGGCCTGCTGCGACAGCGGGCACGCGGTGGCGGGCTCCTTCTGGGCCGCGACCGCCTTGCGGTAGGCGTCGGTGCCGATCTGGAACGCCGAGACGGCGGCGAAGAACTTGGTGTACTTGGACGGCGCCACGCTGTCGGCGTGCATCGCGTACTTGTAGGCCTTCTGGTAGTTCTCCAGGGCGTTCGCCGTGTCGCTCTGCGCCGCCGTGAACGCGTCCTGCGCCGGGCCGATCAGCATCGGGCCCCACACGTCCTTGTTCCCGCCGGCGGCGAGCGCCGCGTCGGCGATCGCCACGACGCTGTCGGTTTCGTGCAGGTCGGTGAACGTCTGGGCCAGGAAGATCTCGGACGTCGTGTCCTTCGGATTGTTGGCGATGGCACGGCGGAAGGCCGCCGCGGCCTGCTGCAGCTCCTTGGCGTTGCGCAGCGCCACCCCCTCCAGGAACGGATAGTGCGCGTCCTTCGGGTACTTCTTCTCGGCCTGCGAGGCGTAGCTGGCGACGCCCGCGAAGTCGCTGTCCACCTGCGCCATCGCCATCTGGCGGTTGAAGTAGCTCGTGTCGGCCAGCGACGTGTCGATCTTCACCATCTGGTCGCCCACCGCGAGCGCGTCCTTGTACCGGCCGAGCTTGGCGAGGAGCTTCCACTTCTGCTGCAGCAGGCCCGGGTCGCCCGGGTTCAGCTTGAGCGCGTCGTTGAGGAACGGCAGCGCCTTGGCGGCCTGCGCGGTGTCGTCCGACGACGCGTAGGCATCGATGATCCGCGTGGCGAGCGACTGGTCCGACGGGGTGATCTTGTACATCCGGACCAGCGTCGCGACGACGCTGTCCTTCTCGCCCTTCTGGTCGTACGCGCCCACGGCCATGCCCAGCGCGAACACGTTCTGCGGATCGATGCGCAGGATCTCATCGGTCACGGCGAGCGTGGAGTCGGGCGGATACTTGAGGAAGTCGCGGTACGCGGTGGCCAGGCACAGGCGGGCCAGCGTCGCATCGGGATATTTCTTGATCGCGTCCTGGGCGGCGGCCACGGCGTCCTGCGCCTTGCCGGCCCGGAGGTCGTTCTTACACTTCTCGTTGCCGTCGATCTGCTTGCGCGCCGCCGTGAGGTTGCGCTCCATCTGCTTGGCGGCGTCCTCCGGCGACTTGGCGTCCACGTAGGGCAGCGGCTGCGCCTGCGTGATGTCCGTGGCGAGCATGAGCCGCGCGCCCTCGCGCACGCCCGACGGCGTCAGCGCGATGTCGCAATCGAGGATCTCGTCGGCGTGCACGATCTTGCCCAGCGCGCCGAGGTCCTGCTGGCTGAGGGCGGAATCGGGAGCGTACCCCGACGCCTTCAGCGCCTCGTTCACGGTCTTGTCCGGAATGACGTACAGATCGCGAATGTTGTTCTCGTTCTGAATCCGGTCGCGGAGGGCCGCGGCCGCCGTGACCCCGAGGGTCGACGGCGAGCTGTGGCAGGTGCCGACGAGCAGATGCGGCGTGTCCCGGTCGGGCCCGCGCTCGCGCGCCGGCCGGAACCCGTACTGGGCCGCGGCCACCGAGGGAACGGCGGCCACGATGATCACGCCAAGGACAGCCATCCGGCGCTGCAATACCTTCACTGTCGGCTCCTCCGCACTATATGAGTCGTACCCAAAACCCCGAAACGCAGTTCCCCCTTCCCGAGTGGGCGAAGAGGGACTCGAACCCCCGACTTCCTGCGTGTAAGGCAGGCGCTCTAACCAGCTGAGCTATTCGCCCGTCAGAACGCCAGCGCCCTGCGAATTATTTGAGAATGGCCAGCGGGACCAGCACGCAGTAACCGACGACGAGGAGGATTGGCGCCAGCGTCGTGCCGCCGCGCGCCAGGTCGGCGTACCCGCCCGCGAGCGTTGCGAACGCGAGGCCCCACCAGACCAAGGAGTGAAAACGGGTCGTTTCGTCGGTTTCTGCCATAAACCACAACTCTAGGGGCCGCCAGAGAGAGTGTCAAGCCAAAGCGTGTCGCGACGGACGGTTACGGCGCCTCGGATTCCCGATCGCGCTCCCCCGGCGGCGGCCACGGGCCCAGCAGCTCGGCCAGGGCGTCGGCGCGCGCCTGCGCCTCGGCCGCCGCGTCGGCCGCCACC
>JBJKPA010000470.1:0-4780 GCA_046706905.1 Gemmatimonadaceae bacterium | reverse complement strand
CGGAAACGGCAGCCGGTGGGCCACGCCGTGGGCGCGGGCACGGTGCCGGGGATCGTCTGCAGCCGCTCGCGCAGCGCGCCCAGGCGCGGCATGGCGGCCAGCAGCCCCCGCGTATACGGGTGGTGCGGCGCCGCGAACAGCTCGGCCACCGGCGCCTCCTCCACCGCCTCGCCGCCGTACATCACCACGACGCGCGACGCCGTCTCCGCCACCACGCCCAGGTCGTGCGTGATGAGGAGGACCGACATGCCGTACGCGCGCTGCAGCTCGCCCAGCAGCTCCAGGATCTGCGCCTGGATGGTGACGTCGAGCGCCGTCGTCGGCTCGTCGGCGATGAGGAGCGCCGGCTTCATCATCAACGCCATGGCGATCATCACGCGCTGGCGCAGCCCGCCCGAGAGCTGGTGCGGATACTCGCGCGCGCGTTCGTCGGGCGCGGGCACGCCCACGCGGTCGAGCATCGCCACCGCCTGCTTCCACGCCTCGGCACGCGAGGCGCCGGCGTGGATGCGCGCCACCTCGGCCACCTGGTCGCCCACCGTGAACACGGGGTTGAGCGCCGTCATCGGCTCCTGGAACACCATCGCGATGCGGTTCCCGCGGATGGCGCGCATGGCGCGCTCGTCGAGCGACAGCAGGTCGCGCCCCTCGAACAGGATGCGGCTGCCGGCCTCGATGCGCCCCGGCGGCGCGACGAGGCGCAGGATGGAGAGCGCGCTGACCGACTTGCCGCACCCCGATTCGCCGACCACGCCCACCGTCTCGCCCGGCGCAACGGCGAGCGACAGCCCGTCCACCGCCCGGGCAACGCCGGCGGCGGTGTAGAAGAACGTGCGCAGATCTTCGATGGCGAGCAGCGGCTCAGCCATGCGCGGTCTCCGTTGGTTCGAGCGCGGGATGCCCGGGAAGCTGGCGCGGGTCCAGCACGTCTCGCAAGGCGTCGCCCAGCGTGTTGAAGGCGAGCACGGTGGCCACGATCGCGGCGCCGGGGAAGATCACGGCCCACCAGGTGGACACGAACTGTTCGGTGGCGTCCTGGAACATCATCCCCCAGCTGGCCAGCGGCTCGTGCACGCCGATGCCGAGAAACGAGAGGCCGGCCTCGAGGATGATCACGTTCCCCACGGCCAGCGCGCCGGCCACGAGCACCGGCCCGAGCACGTTGGGCAGGATGTGCCGCCACACGATCTCGACCGGTCCGGCGCCGAGCGACCGCGCGGCCACCACGAACTCGCGGTCGCGGAGCGCCAGCGCCTGGCCACGCACGAGGCGCGCGATCTCGAACCACCCGGTGAGGCCGATGAGCAGCACGAGCGCCGCCACCGGCACCGGCGACCAGAGCGCGAGCACGGCGATCAGCATGAGCACGCGCGGCACCGAGAGCAGCGCGTCGATGATCCGCATCATCACGGCGTCCACCGCGCCGCCGGCGTAGCCGGCGACGGCGCCGTAGAAGGTGCCGACGGTGGCCGATACCACGACGGCCAGCGTAGCCACGGAGAGGGAGATCTGGCCGCCGTACAGAATGCGCGTGAACACGTCGCGGCTGTACCGGTCGGTGCCGAAGGGGTGGGCCCACGACGGCGGCAGACTCGCCATGTGCACGATGTCGAGCTGCTGCCAGGGGCGGTAGCGGACCAGCCAGGGCGCGAACAGCGCTCCCAGGGCGAACACGACGATGACGCCGGCCGCGACCCGGGCGCCGGGAGAGAGGCGGGCCCACGCCCGCCGCGCGCGGCCGGCGCGGTCAGCCGACACGGAGCCTCGGGTCGGCGACCAGATAGGCGAGATCGGCCACCAGGTTGCCGAGGACGACCATCACCGTGCCGACCAGCACCCCGCCCAGCACGAGCTGATAGTCGCGGTTCCCGATCGCCGTCACGGTGAGCCACCCCATGCCCTGCCAGGCGTAGATCTTCTCCACGAACACCGCGCCGCCGAGCAGCGCCGGGATCGCGAGGCCGACCAGCGTGATCGTGGGCATGAGGGCGTTGCGCAGGACGTGGCGCCGGATGACGGTCCGCTCGTCGAGCCCCTTGGCCCGCGCGGTGCGCACGAAGTCGAGCGGGAGCACGTCGAGCAACTCCTGGCGCTGGAAGCGCGCCACCCCCGCCGTCGTGAGCAGCGTCAGCGTGAGCGCGGGAAGCACGAGGTGCGACAGGCGGTCCCCAACGGCCCGCCAGAAGGGCATGTACGCGTGCGTGATCATGTCCACCGGATACCCCGCCGGCAGAATCGGCCACCAATAGGCGAATGCCAATAGCAGGACGAGGGCCAGCCAGAAGTCCGGGAGCGAGTAGAAGAACAGGGCCACGGTCCCCGCCCACCGGGCGCGGCGGGTGCCGAGGCGGCGCACCTGGAACAGGGCGAGCCCGATGCCGAGCAGGAACGACGCGAAGACGGCCGTGCCCATGAGGTAGAGCGTGCGGGGCAGCGCGTCGGCCAGTGCGTCGCTCACCGGCTCGTGCAGCGACCAGGAATATCCCAGGTCGCCGCGCGCGAGGTTGCGCAGCCAGACCACGTACTGGGTCGCGAGCGGCTCGTCGAGCCCGTAGAGCTCTCGCCAGTGGGCGCGCACCGCCGGGGACACGCTCGGCGCGTCGAATCCGAACGGATCGCCCGGGGCCGCGTGAATCAGGACGAAGGCCAGCGTCGCCACGACCCACAGGACGACGATCGCCTGGCCGACGCGAGCCCCGATGCGGCGCCCCACGCGCTACGGCTTGGCCGCCCCGAGTCCGATCCGGTCGCGCGCGATCCGGTCGGCCACCGGCACCGTCCAATCGGCCAGATGCTCCCACCACCCGTCCGGGCGGAGCGCGGTGACGTGGTAGCGCGTGCTGATCGCGCCCACCGCGAAGAAGTCGTACAGCCACACGGCCGGCACGTCGTCGGCGATCACCTGGTAGGCCTGCTGCGCGTACGCCCTGGCCTTCACGAAGTTCAGCTCGCGCGTCGCGCTGTCGAGCAGGGCGTCGAACCGCGGGTTGGAATACGACAGCGTGTTGCCCCCGGCCGGGATGATGGATCCCGTGGCCCAGCTCTGCGCCGCGCCGCCCGCGTTCGGGTCGGTGCTGTACGTGATCAGGGCGAGATCGAAATCGCCCGCCGTCTGCTTGGCGTAGAACGGGTTGAAGGGCTCGGCGTCGATGTCCACCCGCACGCCGACGCGGCGCAGCGCCTCCTGGATCAGCACCGCGTACTGCATGCGGAAGGCGCTCGACGTGGGCACGATCAGGCGCAGCCGCAGCGGCCGGCCCCCGCGTTGGCGGACGGAGTCGGGGCCCATCGTCCAGCCGGCCGAATCGAGCAGCGCCGCCGCGTGGGCCGCATCGTAGTGCGGAATGCGGAGCGTCGTGTCGGCGGTGGCGAGATTGGCCGGGAAGGGCCCGTAGCCGATGTGGCCCGACGTGTCGAACACGTTGCGGAGCATGGCGTGGCGGTCGATCGCCATCGAGATCGCGCGCCGCACGCGCAGGTCGGCCAGGATCGGATTGGGCCGGTCGTGGTGGCCCGGCTGGCGGAAGTTCATCCCCATGAACCCGTATTGCAGCGTGGGCCAGGGGAATTCGCGGAGCCCCGCGTGGCCGGCCAGCGCCTTGAGCTGGTCGGGCGACGCGGTCTCGAGCAGGTCGGCCGCGCCGCTCACCACCTGCGCGAACGCCGAGTTGTTGTCGGGGGTGATCGCCCAGATCACCCGGTCCAGCTTGGCGCGCCCGCGGTAGTTCCCCGTGTCGGCCTCGAGCTCGAGACGCGACCCGGGCTCCCAGCTCACGAACCGGAACCGTCCCGACCCCACGGGATGCCGCGCGAGGTCGGAGGTGGCCAGCTTCTCCACCGGCACGGTGTCGTAGACGTGCGCCGGCATGATCCAGAGCTGGTACGCGACGTCGAAGAACTCCTCGGGCGTGTGCCGGTGGAACCAGACCTTGGCGTCGAGCGAATCGAGCACGGTGGCCGAGTCCACGTTGGCCAGGGCCTGCGCGAACGGCGAGCCGATTTTCGGGTTCTTCGATAGGGCGAGCGAGAACCGCACGTCGTTGGCCCGCACCGGCTGTCCGTCGTGCCAGCGGGCCCGCGGATCGAGGTGGAACACGATGGACATCGAGTCCGGCGCCCACGTCCAGCTCCGCGCGAGGCGCGGCGTGAACCCGGCGTCGCCGAAGGTGTTCATCGCGTCGCCGATCTCGGCCAGATGGTCGAACACCAGATCCACCACCGCGCGCCCGACCATCGTCGTGGACAGGGGCGGGAGCAGGTTGTCGGCGTCGCCCGGGGCGGCGATGACCAGCGTGCCGCCGTCGGGACCGGCGGCGGCGCCGGCCGGCGGCGCTTCACCGCCGCCGCACGCGGCCAACACGAGGGGAACCAGACAGAGCGCGATGCGGAACGGTCGCATGAATCGGGCGGGAGAGGTCGGGTTGCACGAACGATTGCCCCCAACGAGGGGACCGTCAAGCGAATCTACCGCCTCCATGTCCAATCTTCACCGAGGAACTCGGCGGTCCACGCCGCCACGTCGGTGCGCAACCCGTCATCCGCCTCGAGCGGCAGGACCTCGCCGGCGCGATCGCGCAGCGCGGCGAGCAGCGCGCCCGCCACCGCGTCGAACCCGGGATCCGTGCCCAGCGCGTCCTCCAGCGTGGCCGCCGGCGGGACCGGCTCGACCGGCGGGCGCACCATCAGCTCGGCGATCAATCCCTGGTCGTCGCGTCGCAGGATCGAGCCGTGCTGCAGGAGCGCGCCGTCGTGCCGCCACTGCGCGCTGCCCACGAGCTTG
>JBJKPA010000469.1:0-4390 GCA_046706905.1 Gemmatimonadaceae bacterium | reverse complement strand
TCACCGTCATTTCCAGCGCCGGCGTCGGGCAGTTCCGTGGCAGCTCGGTGGGCGTCGACAGCATCGCGCGCGCGCTGCACGTGGGCTACCTCGTGCGCGGCACGATCGACCGGGCGGGCGACAGCCTGCGCGTCGCGGTGCGCCTGGACGACGCCGGCGGCTTCGACCTCAAACGCAGCAGCTTCACCCTGGCGGCGACGAATCTGCTCGCCGTTCGCGACAGCCTGTCGCAGGTGGTGGGCGACTTCATCCGGCGGCAGCTCGGCGAGCAGCTCAATCTCCAGCAGCAGCGGGCCGAGGCGTCGAACTCGGACGCCTGGCTGCTCGTGCAGCGCGGGGAGGAAGCCCGCCGCCGGATGGAGAAGGCCGCCGCGGCCGGCGACTCCGCCGGCACGGCCGCGGCCTACCACGCGGCCGATTCGCTCTACGCCGCGGCCGCGGCGCTCGACCCCAAGTGGCCCGATCCGGAGACCGACCGCGGCCAGCTCGCCTACCGGCGCTCCCGGCTGGCGCGCGACCCGACCGCCGTCGGCACGTGGGTCGCCCTGGGCGAGAAGTACGCCAACCAGGCGCTGGCCATCGCGCCCAACGACGCCGACGCGCTGGAGCTGCGCGGCACGCTGGAGTACTTCGCGTGGCTCATGAACCTGGTGACCGACCCGTCGAAGAAGGCCGCGCTGATCACCGCCGCCAAGAACGACCTCGAGAAGTCCACGTCCATCAACCGTAACCAGGCCGGGGCGTGGGCGGTGCTGTCGCACCTGTACAACAACTATCCCACCACCTCCAACACCGACGTGCTGCTCGCCGCCCAGCGCGCGTACGAGGCCGACGAGTTCCAGACGGGGGTGGACCTGGTGTTGAGCCGGCTGGTGTTCGCGGCGTACGACCTCGGGGAGTTCAGCGTGGCGTCCAAGTGGTGCAACGTCTTCCACGACCGGTTCCCCAAGGACTACCGCGCCACGCACTGCGAGCTGCTGATGCTCACCGACAACGATCCGAGCATCGTGCCCAACATCCCACGGGCCTGGCGCCTGGCCGATTCGGTCGCCGCCCTCACCCCGGAGCCGCAGCGCGAGCTCTGGCGCCTGTACTCCGACATGCTCGTCGCCTCGGTCATCGCGCGCGCGAGCAAGACCGACCCGGCGCTGGCGGACAGCGCCCGGCACGTGGTTCAGCGCTCCATGGGCAACGCGCAGGTGGACCCCAACCGCGACCTCGCGCTGTTCGGCGCGATGGCGTACACCACGCTGGGCGACGACTCCGCGGCCGTCCGGCTCCTCAAGCTGAATTTCGCGGTTAATCCGCAGCGGATCGCCGGCTATCGGGCGGATCCGGGGTGGCAGTTCCGCCCGCTCGAGCGGGATCCCGCCTTCCGCCAACTGGTGGGTGCTCCCAACCAGTAAGCGCAGGGGTCCTTCGCGAAACCCTCACAGCAATGTCCGCAACTTCCCGACATCATTGTCAGGGAAAACGTTGCGGGCGACGGTTCGCTGGAGCAGTTTGTGGGACGGCCAGTCCCCCCCGGCCCCCCTTGGACCCTCGACGCCGAGGCCTTCATGTCCCGCAGACTCGCCACCGCCGCCACACTTCTCGCGCTCTTCGCCATCGCCGGGTGCACGGACCACGCCCCGACCGCGACTGCACCAAGCGGCGCGCCGCAGATATCCAAGAGCACCACGGCGGGTACCCTGGGGTCCTGCACGACCCTCAGTGGTCTGATCGATCTCGCCAACGAAGTGTTCGGCTCCGGGTCGCCCAACGTCCAGTCGGTCATCGGCAAGCTCAACAACCTCGATCACTTCGTGCAGATCGGCGATACGACCGACGCGCAGAACCAGGCTCAGAACATCGTCAGCTTCGTGCAGCAGAAGGCCACGCAGGGCACCCTGCCCGGCACGACGCAGCAGATCGACGCCTTCCTGGGCAGCGTGCTGTGCTACGCCGGTCTCTCGCCCAACACCTACCTGATCCTGCCCACCGACAACGCGCAGGTGCTGACGAGCAACACCGGGAACTCCGGCGTCTCGCTCCAGGCGCACACGGTGACCGTGCCGACCCTGCTCACCATCACCGAGCTGGATCCGAACGGTCCGTCGGGGCTCGACACCAAGCTCGACCAGTATCCGACCTACATCTCGATCTCCGTGTCGTCGCAACTCGTCGACTCGGCGGTCGTGGCGATCTGCATTCCGTCGTCGTTGGGGCTGACCGCCGACGTCTTCGACCGGCTGCGTCTGGGCCACCAGGCCAGCACGGGATTCGAGATCACGCCGCCGGCCGATCCGAGCTTCCTCGGCTGTCCCTCGGCGGTCGCGTCGGCGAGCAAGCTGCCCAAGTGGCTCCGCGACCTCGCCAGCCTGGTGCTGCCCAAGCCGCTGTACGGCGCGGCGTTGTTCTCCACCGGCGGCGTGGGCGGCAGCGCGATCAACTTCAGCCCCTTCGGCGCGGTGGACAACGGGCTGTACGCCACCGGCGGCGTGGGCGGCTCGTCCATCAACTTCCAGCGCCTGCCGGGCACCTCCACCACGGCGGGCAAGACCTCGAAGCCCACGGCCTCGTCGGCGCCGGCGTACTCGGTGTACGACGTGAACGGCAACTGCGTCTCCGCCGACACCACCGCCGGCCTGGCGCTCAACCCGCTGTGCCGTCCGGAGATCACGATCAAGACCGCCAAGGGCACGATCATGACCGGCGTGCCGGTGGCGTGGAACGTGACCGCCGGCGGCGGCACGATCGCCTCCGACACGCTGCTCGACGACGCGTGCGGACCGTTCGGCTCGACGGTGGACAACGCGACCGACGGCAACGGCCAGGCGGGCGTGTGCTGGACGCTGGGCCCCGTGCCGGGCACCAACACCGTCACGGCGAAGCCCACCTACGGCGGCGACGCACCGAACGGCGTCGTGTTCCTCAACGCGTCGGGCGGCACCGAAACGGGGGTGCAGTTCACCGCGACGGGCGACCTGATCCCGAGCACGTCCACCGCGACCCCGGTGACGGCGGTCTATGACGGGTCGGCGCAGTCCGGCAGCGGGAGCTGTTCCAACAGTCTCACGCCGGCCTATTCGTACAACACCACCGACGGGTCGGCGCCGGTGAACGGCGGCACGTACACGTTCACGGTGACCTGCGGCGAGGGGAGCACCGTGTACGCGGTGTCCACGGCGACGTCGACCATCACGATCACGCCGGCGCCGACGACCACGACGCTGAGCTGTCCGTCCGAGGTGTACACCGGCTCGCCGGTGGGCGGCTGCACGGCGACCGCGACCGGCGTGGCCGGGCTGAGCCAGGCCGTGACGCCGGTGACGTACACGAACAACGTGAACGTCGGCACGGCCAACGCGAGCGCGACCTTCCTCGCGACGGCGAATTACCAGTCGAGCACCGGCACGGCGACCTTCGCGATCACGAAGGCGCCGTCGACGACCGCGGTGTCCTGCCCGGCCACCGTGCCGTACGACGGGAATGCGCAGACGCCGTGCACCGCGACGGCGACCGGCGCCGGCGGGCTGAGCGTGCCGGCGACCGTCACCTACGCGCCGACGCCGGTGCAGAATGCCGGCGCGTACACGGCCACCGCGTCGTACGCCGGCGATGCGAATCACCTGGCCAGCACCGGTCACGGGACGTTCACGATCTCGCAGCTTCCGGCCACGGCGACGGCGGGGAGCGACACGATGGAGTACAACGGGACCGTGCCCACCATTCCCTGCCTGGTGTCGGGACTGCTGTCGTCCGACGCGGGCAGTGTGACCTGCACGACGTCGGTGCCGGCCACGCTCGTCCCGGGGAGCAACGTCACGACGCCGGTCGTCTCACCGGCGTCGCCGACCGACTACGCGATGACGCTGGTGAACGGCACCCTGGCCGTGCAGTACGTGCAGAGCAACTGCTTCGCGTCGCCGATCTACAGTTCGCAGCCGCCCACGAAGTCGTCGCAGAAGCTGGGCTCGAACCTGCCCATCAAGTGCACGCTGCTCGACGCCAACGGCAACGCGGTAACGGGGGCCACCGGCAACCTGCAGGTGGTGGACATGGGGCTGAACGGCAGCGGACCGGGCACGGTGGTGTTCACGCTGCCCAACGCCTTCCAGCAGCAGAACAACAAGAACTACAGCTACGGCTTCGACACGTCGATCCTGACGTCGGGACACTTCTACATCGTGCACGCGTTCTGGAACGACGGCTCGACGACGACGGGGTTGTTCTATGTGAAGTAGGACGGTAGGACGGTAGGACGGTAGGACGGTAGGACGGTAGGACGGCGGACGAACCCCGTATGACGACGGCGGTTCCTCCGCCGTTCCGCTCGTACGGTCCTACTGTCCTACCGTCTTACCGCCGTCCAAGCGTCGCCTCTATATCGGCCCGGTACGGCTCGTAC
>JBJKPA010000468.1:0-2997 GCA_046706905.1 Gemmatimonadaceae bacterium | reverse complement strand
GCGCGCTCCGATCTCGAGCGCGCCGCAGGTGTCCCGCTCACCTCGATCGCCACTGGAGCTCCCCGTGAGTAAGCGCTCATTCGCCCCGGCCACGCCCGCCGTCGCCGCCCTGCTCGCCCTGGCCGGTCTCGCCGCCGGCTGCTCCTCCCCCGCCGCCCAGGCCGACACGAACGCCGGCGCCACCCCCTCGGCGTTCCGGGTCACCGCCGCGCAGCGGGCGCGGCTCCAGATCGTCACGCTCGCCGACACCTCGTTCACGCCGACCCTCGAGGTCACCGGCAACGTCCAGTTCAACGGCGACCGCTCCACGCAGGTGCTCTCGCCGATCTCGGGCCCGGTGACGCGGCTCATCGCGACCATCGGCTCGGTAGTCAAGGCCGGCGCGCCGCTGGCCGCCGTGACCTCGCCCGACTACGCCTCGGCGGTGGCCGACTACCGCAAGGCCGAGGACGCCTCGCGCAACGCCGACCGCATCCTCCGGCTCGACGAGCAGCTCTACAAGGACGACGCGCTCGCCCGCACCGACCTCGACCAGGCGCGCACCGATGCCTCGTCGGCCGCCGCCGACGTGGACGCCGCGGTCCAGGCGCTCCGCTCGCTCGGCGTCTCCGACAGCGCGATCGCCCGCATCAACTCCAACACGGGTGGACCCGTCGAGGGGATCATCCGGGCGCCGATCCCCGGCGTCGTGGTCGAGAAGCTGATCAACCCCGGCCAGCTCCTGCAGGCGGGGAGCACGCCCACCTTCACCGTGGCCGACCTGTCCACGATGTGGGTCATGGCCAGCGTGTATCCCAGCGATCTCGACCTCGTGCACCCCGGCCAGACGGCGAGCGTGTACACCGACGCGTCGCCCAAGCCGCTGGCCGGGCGGGTGGATTACGTCGCGGCGCTGGTCGATCCCGGCACCAAGGCCACGGCGGTGCGCATCGTGGCCGACAACGCGAGCCAGCTCCTCAAGAAGGACATGTTCGTGCGCGTGGACATCCACTCGCGCGAGGTCCGCCGCGGCGTGGTGATCCCCAGCTCCGCCCTGCTGCGCAACGAGGACAACCTGCCGTTCGTGTTCATCGCCCAGAACGACGGCTCATTCGTGCGGCGCAGCATCACCTACGGCTACCGGGTGGGCGACAGCTATCAGGTGACCTCCGGCCTCGCGGCGGGCGACAAGGTCGTGGCCGACGGCGCCCTGTTCATCCAGTTCGCGGAGAGCCAGTGACCACGCCGACCTCGCCTCACGGCCCCGACGCGACGGCGGCTCCGCCGTCGCCGATCAACAAGCTCGTCCGCAAGGCGCTGGGCCAGCCGTTCCTGGTCGCGATCTTCGGGATCTCGATCGCCGTGCTCGGCGCGTGGTCGTTCTCGCGCCTCCCGGTGGACGCCTATCCCGACCTCTCGCCCACGATGGTCGAGATCATCACGCAGTGGCCGGGCCACGCCGCCGAGGAGGTGGAGCGCCTGGTCACCGTGCCGATCGAGACCGAGATGAACGGCGTCGAGCGCCTCTCGGTCGAGCGGTCGATCTCGCTGTACGGCCTGTCGGACGTGATCCTCACCTTCACCGACAAGACCGACCCGTACTTCGCCCGCCAGCGCGTGTTCGACCGCCTGCCCGACGTGAGCCTCCCCGACGGCGTGAACGCCAGCGTGTCGCCGCTCTACTCGCCCTCCGGGCTCATCTACCGGTACGTGCTCGACAGCCCCGACCGCTCCACGATGGAGCTCAAGATCATCAACGACTGGGTGCTGTCCAAGGCGTACAAGGCGGTGCCCGGCGTGGCCGACGAGTCCGGACTCGGCGGCGAGACGATGGAATACCACGTGGACGTGAACCCGACCAAGCTGGCCGGGGCCGGCCTCTCCATCGCCGACGTCGAGAACGCGCTGAGCAACAACAACGGCAACGCCGGCGGCGGCTTCTACAGCGAGGGCGGACAGTTCTACTACGTGCGCGGTCTCGGCCGCGTGAAGACGACCGACGACATCGGGAACATCGTGATCGCGGTCAAGAACGGCGTGCCGATCCTGATCAAGGACATCGCCACCGTGCAGATCGGCCACGCGCCGCGGCTCGGCCAGTTCGGGTTCAACGACCGCAACGACGCCGTGGAAGGCGTGATCCTCATGCGCACCGGCGAGCAGGCCCAGACGGTGCTCAAGGGCGTCGAGGCCGAGACACGGATGCTCAACGACTCGATCCTGCCCAAGGACGTCAAGGTCCATCCGTTCTACGACCGCAGCGACCTGATCCACCTCACGACCCGCGTCGTCGAGGACAACCTGCTGCGCGGCATCGTGCTCGTCGTCATCGTCCTGATCTTCTTCCTGTACGACGTCCGCTCGGGGCTGATCGTGGCCACGGCGATCCCGATGTCGCTGCTGTTCGCCTTCATCTGCCTCGACCTGCGCAACATCCCGGCCAACCTGCTGTCCATCGGCGCCATCGACTTCGGCATCCTCGTGGACGGCGCGGTCGTGATGGTGGAGAACATCTACCGACAATTGGGGCTGCGATACGGCACCGAATACAAGATCCGCGAGGTGATCGCCCAGGCGGCCGCCGAGGTGGACCGCCCGATCGTGTACGCGATCGCCGTCATCGTGGCCGGGTTCTTGCCCATCTACGTGCTGTCGGGCCCGTCGGGCCGGCTGTTCAAGCCGATGGCCGACACCACGATCTTCGCCCTCATCGGCTCGCTGCTCGTCACGATCCTCGTGCTGCCGCCGATCTGCTCGTTCGTGCTGCGCAAGGGCGTGCGGGAGCGGCGCAACCGGCCGTTCGAGTGGATCAAGGACCAGTACGCCCGCGGCCTCGATTGGAGCCTGGCCCACCGCGGGTGGGTGGTCGGGATCAGCATCGTCCTGTTCGGCTGGGCCCTGTACATCACGGCGAACATCGGCGCCGAGTTCATGCCCCACCTCGACGAGGGCGCGCTGTGGGTGCGCGCCACGATGCCGTACACGATCTCGTTCGAGGAAGCCTCCAAGTTCGCGCCG
>JBJKPA010000467.1:0-2968 GCA_046706905.1 Gemmatimonadaceae bacterium | reverse complement strand
GCTACGCGGTTCGCGATCCGCCGGCTCGAACCGTTCCTGGCCGCCGAGCAGCCGGCGCGGTATCGGCGCGCCGCGCGGCTCTGCTTCACGGCGTACCTCGCCGGCGGCGCGCTCTACTGCGTGGCCGGACTCTTCAATCCGGTCGGGATGGTACTGGTCGCGATCTCCGCGGCCGCCGCATCACTCGGCGGCACGTCCGGGTTGGCGTGGGGCATTCAGTATCTGCGCCGGCCGGCGCCGGCGGACGCCGCCTCCGTCACGTCACTCGCCGTGCCCCGCTCACTCGGCTGGATCGTGGCAGGCGGCGTGCTGGCTTCGGTGTTCGTGGCGCTCCTCGGCCCCGGGGTCCGATTTCACTGAGGGCGGCCGCGCGATTCACGGCTGGCCGATCGGGACCGTCCACACGAAGTCGTCCCATGCCATGCGGAGCTGGCCGGTGTCGCCGCCGCCCGGAATCGAGATCGTGAAATCCTGCTGGACCGGCTGCCCGCGCTCGACCTTCATGGGAATCCGCACCAGATCCTGCGTGGAGTCGTAATCCGTGCCCCACTGCCCGTGCTGCCGGTTGATGATCAGCGTCGCCGAGTTCGGTTCGGGAATCGACCACAGCGTGTACGTTCCCGCCTCGATCGTCTTCCCGCCGATCGTCACCGGTGCGGTCAGGACCAGCTCGGTGGCGGCGTTGGCCCCGGTGCGCCAGACCTGGCCGTACGGCACCGTCTTGCCGAGAATCACCCGGCCGCGCATCCGCGGGCTGCTGTAGCGAACGGCGAGCGTCGCCGAGCCGACGCGCCCGGTGGTGAACGCGGGCGGCGAGAGTTCGCCGAGGCTGCGGCCCGCGCGATCGCGGCCTTCGAACGCCACCGTCGCCGAGTCCATGTTGATCGGTCCGGTGCGCACCGAGTGCGTCTTCTCGGTGGTGCCCGACGCGTCGGCCGATTCGATGCGGCCGCGGGCGTCGATATGCAGGTGGGTCCACGCGATGCGGAAGTAGTCCACGTCCAGGTCCGTCGCGCTTCGCCGCACCAGATGCTTGACGCGGAGGTCGCCGGTGACCGGGTCGATGACCGGCACGTCGTGGACGACGTCGAGCGCTGAGCCGAGCGTGGCGGCGACCGCCTGGTAGAGCCCGAACGAGATGTAGAGGCCGTAATCGGAACCGAACCCGGTCATCAGCACCGGCATCACGTTCGGGGAGACGGCGCGGGCGAGCGTGTGCACGACGCCGGCGCTGTCGACGTGTATCAGGGCCGTGTCTCCGTCCAGGGTGATCGTGGTGCGGATGTGCGGTCCGTTTGCTTCGCCCGGAGCGGAGAAGTCGATCATGGACTTCGCGAGTCTCCCGTTGGACCGGTACGCGATGTCGTAGCGATACCGGACCGTGCGGGGCGCGTCGAGCAGGATGTCGCCCCGCAGGCGGTTCGGCGTTCGCTCATAGGTCTCCAGGGCGACCGTATCACGGCCGAGGGTGGTCACGAAGGCCGCCGTGTCCGGCGTAGCGGGCGTGGGGCGGGCGGCCGTGGCCGTCACGGCGATCAGGGAAACGAGGGCGGTGAGCATGTCGCCTCCGGGCGGTCGACGCGTGGGATTCCTCCGCTACGCTACCCCGTTGCCCTCGCGGTGGAGAGACGCCGGCCGGCAAGTGAACAGTTCCCGTACAGATCGGGAACGTCGCGACCGGCACCTCGACGCCCCTTCGGACGCTGCAGTTGGGAGACATCGCCCTGACGGCGGCGCCGGCGTGACCTGATCGGCCCATCGGCGTCGTGACGCCGGTGGGCCGACGTCTCGTTCAGGTCAGCGCTGAGAAATCGTGTAGTTGCCCGACGTCACCTCGTTCGATGCCGTCGGGAGGAGCGGGAGGAAATCCGCGCACGTCGCGGAGCCCGCGAAGTACGTCCTGGCGCGATCCACGTTGTTGCCGTTGCCGTTGTCCTGAATGAGGAAGGCGACGGTCGTTCCCGGCGCCGGCGCGTTCGGTCCCTGCGAGAGCGTGCGGGAGCCGATGATCACGGCGCCCTTGCCGTCCGGCGTGATCAGCATGCAGTCCGGCGACAGATGATAGCGCCATCCCTGGTAGCCGACGTTCGCGTACTCGATGTTTCCGGAGACCGTACCGGCGGCGTCCTCCTGCACTTCGAGGTTGATCCACTCGGTCACGTTCCCCACGGTGCTCGTGCCGCCGCCGCTCACCTTGGCGACCCACGCGCCGGCTGAACTCTTGGAGAACGACGGTTGGCTGGTCGCGGCCGTGGGCTGCGTTGGGGTATCAGTGCAGGCCACGAGTAGCACAGCGACGGCAGATGCGAGCACGATCCGGTTGAGCATGAGTGCCTCCGCGCGGGACTGTGAATTGTAAGGGGATAAAAATTCTAGCCTTTCCGGGGCGTTCGGACAAGAACGAGCCCGGCAAGGGCATCCAGTAGAGAGGCCATGCTCGCCCGCGCCCAGGCGGCTCGGCGCGAGCTCGACGGCGGCCGGGTCCGTGTGCCTGCCCGGCCGGACTTGCGGGCGCAGGCCCTACGAGCCATCCCGGCGCGGCGCGCCCGAGGATCCCCACGCGTCGCGTTCCCACTCGGCGGGCGTCCGCGGAGCCGGCCGCGGGGCTTCGTGTCTGACCAGTCCGGCGAGCACGAACTCGGTCCGCAATCCCGGCCGCGTACGCAGGATCCGCTGGACGTAATCGGCCGCGCAGTTCGCGAGCACGTGGTGCGTGGCGGCGGCCAGGCCGGCGAAGAAGAGGGCCAGCGCGAGGAACGACCGCGCCGTCACGACCGCGGCGAGGACCTCCAGCACGGCCAGGGTCCGGAGCACCCGGATCGTCCACAGATACCGCGCCCGGAACGTTCCCAGGAACCTGATCGCCTTCAGCGCCCGCGCACAATCCACCGCCAGCGGTGGCACCATGTTCGGATACACACAGTACCGCACGGCGCGGCCGTCGGGCCGCCGTGCGGTCACGTATCGA
>JBJKPA010000466.1:0-5383 GCA_046706905.1 Gemmatimonadaceae bacterium | reverse complement strand
GCTCCAGCTCGCGCTCCCGGTCGCGCACGGCGTGCTCGCGGCGCGCCACCTCGGCCAGCCGCCGGCGGCCGTCGTCGAGCACCGCTTCCAGCTCGGCCTCGCGCGCCGCGAGGTCCTTCTCCTGCTTCTCCAGGCGCTCCAGCAGCTCGCTCGTGTCGCGCTCGTGCTGGGGAATGCGCTCCTCGGCCCGCTGGACGATCGCCGCGGGCATCTCCAGGCGGCGGGCGATGCTGATGCCGTACGACCGCCCCGGGACGCCCTTCACCAGGCGGTACGTGGGGGCGAGCGCCACGGCGTCGAACTGGAGCGACGCGTTCACCACCCCGGGCTCGTGCGCCGCCAGCTCCTTGAGCGTTCCCAGATGGGTCGTGCCGATCGTGGTCGTGCCGCGGCGGGTGAGGGTCTCGAGGATCGCCCAGCCCAGCGCCGCGCCCTCCTGGGGGTCCGTGCCGGAGCCCAGCTCGTCGATCAGCACCAACGACTCGGCCGTGGCGCTGCGCACGATCTCGGCCAGGTTCTTCAGGTGGGCGCTGAAGGTGGAGAGGCTGGCCTCGATGGACTGCTCGTCGCCGACGTCAGCGAAGAAATCGTCCACCACCGCGATGCGCGAGGTGGGACCGACCGGCGCCGGGATCCCCGACTGGGCGAGCGCCGAGATCAGCCCCAGCGCCTTGAGCAGCACCGTCTTGCCGCCCGTGTTGGGGCCGGAGACGAGCAGCGTGCGCTCGCCCGGCTGCATCGAGAGGTCGAAGGGCACCACCGGAATGCCCTGGGCCAGGAGCAGCGGGTGGCGGCCGCGCACGATGTCGAACCCCTCGCCGGGCGCGCCCAGCGTGGTGCCGGCGCATTCGAATTCGTCGGCGAAGCGGGCGCGGGCGTAGAGCGAGTCGAGCTCGGTGAGCGCGTCGAGCGCCGCGACGAGCTGCGGGTGCAGCGGCCGCACCCGCTCGGTCAGCTCGGCCAGGATCCGCTCGATCTCCTCGTGTTCGGCGGCCTCCAGCTCGCGCATCCGGTTGCCGAACTCGATCGCCGCCGGCGGCTCGACGAAGAGCGTGCCGCCACTGGCCGACGCGTCTTGGACGATGCCGCCCACGGCGCCCCGCCCCTCGCGGCGCACCGGGATCACGAACCGGCCGTTGCGCACCGTAATCGAGAGATCCACCGGCCGATGATGGGCGGCGAGGCCGGCCATCACGCGCTCCAGGATGCGCACCAGCTCGCCCTCGGCCTTCCGCAGCTCGCGGCGCAGGCGCTTGAGCTCGGGGGAGGCGTCGTCGCGAACCGCCCCCTCGTCGTCGAAGGTCCGGGCGATCGCATCCTCGACCATGCGCTGCGCGGTGAGCTGCGCGACGACGGGCTCGAGCACCGCGCGGGCCACGGCGGGGCGCTTGGCGTCCGTCAGCGATTCCCGGGTCAGACGCGACGAGCGCAGGAGCTGGGCGCCGGCGCGCAGATCTTCGGCGGTCCATCGGCTGCCCGCGACGCGGAGCCGGTTGAGGGCGGCCGAGATCTCGGGAATGGGCTCCGGGTGCCAGGGGGGCTCCTCGGCGCGCAGGGCGCGCACGGCGGCCACCCGGGCGTGCTCGGCGTCCAGCCAAACGCGGTCCGTACGCGGGACGAGCCTGCGGACCCTGGCCGCGCCGGGCGCGGACGCCGCGCGCTCGGCCACGAGGTCGAGCACGCGGGGGAATTCCAGGACGCCGAGGGCGTGGGCGTTCACGGGGTCAGCGTCCGGGGACGCAAAACCCGAACGGGCGGGGAGAGCCGCCCATTCGGGTTCTGGCATTTTGCGTGGTCGGCACCGTCACTCCTTGCGGGCGAGTTCCTCGCGAACGATCGCATTGATGGTCCCGCCCTCGGCCCGTCCCTTGAACTGCGGCATCACCTTGCCCATCACGGCCCCGATGTTGGCGGCCCCGGCGGCGATCGCGGCGCGAACGGCGGCGCGGATCTCCTCGGGGTCCACCGCGGCCGGGAGGTACTGCTCGAGCAGCGTCACTTCGTGCCGCTCCTTGTCGGCCAATTCGTCCCGCTTCGCGTTGGCGTACATCTCGATGGCCTCGCGCCGCTTCTTGATGCCGCGGCGCAGGACCTCGATCACGTCGTCGTCGGTGAGGTCCCGCCTGAGTTCGATCTCACGGTTCCGGACGTCGGCGATGATCGTGCCGAGGAGGAGCGTGGCCGGCTTGTCCTGCGCCTTGCGCGACGCGGTCAGGTCGCCCTGCAGCCGGTCCGACAACGCGGGCATTTACGACGACCGGGTGCGACGGTTCTTCCGGATGGCGGCGTTCAGCTTGCGCTTCCGGCGCTCGCTCGGCTTCTCGTAGTGACGATGCTTGCGCAGATCGGACAGGATCCCGGCCTTCTCGCACTTCTTCTTGAACCGCTTGAGCGCGCGCTCGAAGTTTTCATCGTCGTGGATGATGACTTCCGACAAAAGTTCTCTCCCCCCTTCGTGGCGTTTGTGGCGCCGGATAAGTTTGCGTAGCCCTTTAGTTTAGCGGCGCGGGGGTGCTGGTGTCAACGTGGCCGGACTCTTATACTGGGGCATGGCCACCCCCGCCGGTCAGGGCGACGCCCTCTTCCTGGCCTTCCAGTCCGCGCTCGCCGGCCGCTATTCCATCGAGCGCGAGTTGGGACGCGGCGGCATGGGCGTGGTCTACCTGGCGCACGAGGTGCACCTCGACCGGCCGGTCGCCATCAAGCTGCTGCCGCCGGTGCGCGCCGCCGACCCCGCGCTGCGCGAGCGCTTCCTGCGGGAGGCGCGGCTGGCCGCCAAGCTCTCGCACCCCAACATCATCCCGATCCACGCCGTGGACGAGGCCGGCGAGTTCGTGTTCTACGTGATGGCCTACGTGGACGGCGAGACGCTGGCCGAGCGGGTGCGGACCCGCGGCCCCCTGCCCAGCTCCGAGGGCGCGCGCGTGCTGCGCGACGTGGCGTGGGCGCTGGCGCACGCCCACGGCCAGGGCCTCGTGCACCGGGACGTGAAGCCGGACAACATCATGCTCGAGTTCGGCACGGGGCGCGTGCTGGTGACGGATTTCGGGATCGCGGCGGTGACCGCGGAAGGCGCGGCCGAGGGCGTCTCGGGCACGCCGGAGTTCATGAGTCCGGAGCAGGCGCTGGGACAGGAGGTGGATGGGCGGAGCGACATCTACGGCCTGGGCGCGACGGCGTTCTACGCGCTCACCGGGAAGCTGCTGTTCGAGGGCTCGACGCCCACCGAGGTGCTGGCGCGGCAGGTCACCGAGCAGGCGCCGGCCGTCGGCTCGATGGGGATGCCGGTGTCGCGCAAGGTGGCGGCGATCGTGGACCGGTGCCTCGCGAAGTCGCGCGACCAGCGTCCGGCCAGCGCCGACGCGGTGGCCGAGCAGCTCGGCGTGGCGCTGGAGCAGCGCCGCGAGCTGCCGGTCGCGCTGCGCGTGTTCGCGAAGGACGGCGGGCGGCTGAACGGCGGCGGGACGATCCTGTTCCCGTTCGCGCTGCTCGGCCTGACGGTGAGCGTTTCGTTCCTGACCGGAAGTTCGTTGGCCGCATACGGCACCTTCGCCGTGCTCGGCGTCGTGAGTCCGTTCGCGTATCTCGTCAACGCGGCGCGCCGCCTGCTGAGGCAGGGATTCGACCACGCGGACATCGGGCCGGCATTCAATGCGGAGATCGAGCAGGTGCGGGAGGAGCGCGCGTCGCAGTACGGACAGGGGCTGTCGCGGTACGAGCGGCCGATGCGCAACCTGGCCATCGGATCCGGCGTCCTATTCGGCGGGTCGATCGCCTGGATCTTCGCGTCGGCGTTCTCGCGGGTCTACTTCCCGGCGTGGGGCGGGTTCCTGTTCTCGGTGAGCGCCATCGGGACGTTCGTCTCGACGATCGGCTACCTGACCGCACTGCAGCAGCGCGACGACGTGGACGGGAACTTCTGGAAGCGGTTCTGGACCGGACGCCTCGGCCGCCTCGTGTTCGGGATCGCCCGGCGCATCACCCCACGCCGGCAGGTGCAGACGGTGATGACCCACCGCGCCACCGAGCTGGCCCTCGGCCTCGCCGCCGAGAACCTCTACGAGACCCTGCCCCGCGAGACCCGCCAGTCGCTGGGCGACCTGCCCGCCGTGCTCAGGCGCCTGCAGGACGACGCGCAGCACCTCCGCGCCCAGTACAACGAGCTGCAGGAAGCGATCAACGCCGCGCCCGACGGCGGCACCTCCGACGCCTATCGCGAGGTGCGCGAATCGCGCGACGCGATCCAGGCCAAGCTCACCGAGGCGGTGGGTGCGCTGGAGACGATCCGGCTGAACCTGCTCCGGCTGCACGCCGGCTCGGCCACCGTCGAGGGACTCACGACGCACCTCCACATCGCGAGCGAGGTGTCGGAGCAGGTCGCGCGGCTGCTCGCCGCGCGCGAGGAAGTCGAGCGGGCCATCGAGTACCCGCGCGAGATCGCGAGCACCCCGGTCTAGCGGGTCAGCCCGGCGGCCACCCCAGCGACCGCCCGCCCAGCAGGTGCAGATGCAGGTGGAACACCGTCTGCCCGCCGTCGGCGTTCGTATTGATGACCACGCGATAGCCGCGCTGCGCGATCCCCTCCTGCTCCGCGATCTCGACCGCCTTGCGCATCATGTGGCCCACGAGGTCGAACTCGCCGATCTCGTTGAGCGATCCGACGTGCGCCTTGGGAATGACCAGGATGTGGGTCGGCGCCTGCGGATGCACGTCGTGGAACGCCATCAGGTGCTCGTCCTCGGCCACGACGTTGGACGGGATCTCGTGCCGCGCGATGCGGCAGAACAGACAGGTATCGGCCACGGTGATCTCTCCTCTCCGAACGCTCAGCGGCCCTGCGCGGCGCGCACGATGGCGGCCGCCGCCACGCCCGCCGTCTCGAATCGCAATGTAGTACCACCCAGCGACGCCGAACGCCACCCGCACGATGCCAGCTCCTCGCGCTCCGCCGGCTCCAGCCCGCCCTCGGGCCCCACGGCGATCGCCGTCGCTCCGAAGGGTGCCAACGACGGAAGCGGCGCGCCGTCGGGATCGAGCACGATGCCCACCGCACCGCGGCACGCACCGAGTGCCTCGCCCAGCGGCCGCTCCTCGTGAACGGCGGGGAGCCACGCGCCCCCCGACTGCTCGAGCGCCGCGATCATCCGCGCGCGCACCTTGCGCGCGAACCCTTCGCCCTCGCCGCGGGGCGAGACGCTGCGCGAGCGCGCGTAGAGCACCGGACGCCAGTCGGTGATCGCCAGCTCGGCGGCCTTCTCGGCCAGCCAGAGCATCCGGTCGCGGTCGGCGACGGGCACGAGCAGGGCGAGCAGCGCCGGCCGCGGGATGGTCTCGACGTGCGACACCTCGACCGCCGCCTCGCGCTTGTCGAGCACGGCGATCG
>JBJKPA010000465.1:0-3212 GCA_046706905.1 Gemmatimonadaceae bacterium | reverse complement strand
GAGGGGGCGCGCGCGCGCCCCGGACGCGTGCCCGATCCGGCGGGCGACGCCGACGACGTCGAGCGCGCGCGGGCGCTGGTGCTCCGTCACGGCTGGAACGCCACCGCGTATCAGATCCTGAATCCCGGCATGGCCTACTGGTTCTCGGCCAGCGGCGACGCCGTGATCGGCTACGCGCACTACCGCCACGTGTACGTCGTGGCCGGCTCGCCGGTGTGCGCCGGCGACCGGCTGCCGCAGGTCGTGAGCGAGTTCGAGCACGAGATGCGCGCCAACGGGAGCCACGTCTGCTACTTCGGCGCCGACGAGCGCCTCGAGGCCCTGTTGGGCGACGACCCCAGGCGCGCCGTCGTGATCCTGGGCGCCAACCCCGAGTGGGATCCGGCGGACTGGCCGGCGATCATCGCGCACCGTCCGTCGCTGCGCGCCCAGCTCAACCGGGCACGGAACAAGGGCGTCACGGTGTCCGAATGGCCCGCGTCGCGGGCGCGCGGGAGCCCCGAGCTCTGGCGCTGCCTGCGCCAGTGGGGCACCACGCGCGGGCTTCCGCCCATGGGGTTCCTGGTCGAGCCGCGCACGCTGCAGCGGCTGGACGACCGGCGCGTGTTCGTGGCCGAGCGCGACGACGAGGTGGTGGGATGGCTGCTCGCCTCGCCGGTGCCCGAGCGCACGGGGTGGCTGGTGGAGCAGCTCATCCGCGGGCGCCACGCGCCCAACGGCACCAACGAGCTGCTGCTCGACTCGGCCATGCGGGCGCTGGCCGCCGACGGCGCGCGGTTCGTGACCCTGGGGCTCTCGCCGCTGTCGCGCCGCTCGGGGCTGGACGAGACGGTGAATCCGCTGTGGCTGCGGTTCGTGCTGGCGTGGATCCGGGCCCACGGGCGGCGCTTCTACAACTTCGACGGGCTGGACGCGTTCAAGGCCAAGCTCCAGCCCCAGCGGTGGGAGCCGGTGTACGCGATCGCCGACGAGCGGCGCGCGCTGCCCGGCACTCTGTTCGCCATCGCGGCGGTGTTCAGCGGGGGCTCCCCGGTCTGGTTCATCGCGCGGGCCATGGCGGGCGCCGCCCGCACCGAGGCGGTCTGGGCACTGGAGAGCGTGCGCAGTACCATTCGCCGATGACCGTCGCCCGCCGCCTGCTGGCCCGCTACCACTGGATGTACCGCGCCGAGATGCGGCGGCGGGAGATCGCGTCGCGGCTCACGCGGCGCGGCCTGGTGCGGCGCTACCTCGCGGGTGAGCCGGAGCCCAAACTGCACATCGGGGCGGGCGAGCATCTGCTCGACGGGTGGCTCAACACCGACGTGCGGGTGTTCCGGCGCGGGCGGATCATGTACATGGATGCGCGGCGGCCCTTCCCGATCCCCTCGGGGAGCTTCGCCTACGTGCTCAGCGAGCATCAGATCGAGCACGTCACGCGCCGCGACGCCGCGCGCATGCTGGGCGAGTGCCGGCGCGTGCTCCGCCCGGGCGGCCGGATCCGCGTCGCCACGCCGGACCTGGCCTGGGTGGCGTCGCTGGTCCAGCCGCCGCTCTCGCCGGAGAACACGCGGTACGTGGCGTGGATGTCGCGGTCGCTGGGGCTGCCGGCGCCCGATCCGGCGGGGGTGGTGAACGCGCTCGTGCGCGACATCGAGGCCGAGCCGGGGGCGGGGCACAAGTACCTCTACTCGTTCGACGCGCTGTGCGCGGCGCTGGAGGAGGCCGGGTTCCGCGACGTCGTGCGGCGGGCGATGCAACAGAGCGACGTGCCGGCGCTGCGCGGCGTCGAGGGGCACGGGAATCTCGTAGGCGAGGAATTCGCGCGGCTGGAGTCGCTGATCGTCGAGGCCGAGCGCCCGTAAAGCCGGACGCCGCTGGACGCGGCGGGCCCCGGCGTGTTGATTCCCCCCCGTTCGTCCCGCCCGCGCCGTTCACCCGCCTCTCCAGCGCCGATCCCACATGCACTTCGAGCCAATCGACTGGATCATCATCACGGTGTCGATCGTGGTCTCGTTCGCGCCGGCGCTGTTCTTCATCAAGCGTGCCGGCTCGAGCACCGCGGAGTTCTTCACCTCGGGGCGCGCCGCGCCCTGGTGGCTGGTGGGCGTCTCGATGGTGGCCACGACGTTCAGCACCGACACGCCGAACCTCGTGACCAACATGGTCCGCACGCAGGGCGTGGCGGACAACTGGCTGTGGTGGGCGTTCCTGCTCACCGGCATGATGACGGTGTTCTTCTTCGCGCGGCTCTGGCGGCGGTCGCGGGTGCTGACCGATCTCGAGTTCTACGAGCTGCGCTACTCGGGCAAGGCGGCGAGCTTCGTGCGCGGCTTCCGCGCCGTGTACCTCGGCTTCTTCTTCAACATCTTCATCATGGCCACCGTGAACCTGGCGGCGGTCAAGATCGCCGGGGTCGTGCTCGGGTGGCCGGCCTGGAAGACGCTGCCCATCGCCGCCGGCATCACGGTGTTCTTCGCCTCGGTCTCCGGGCTCTGGGGGGTGCTGGTCACCGACTTCATCCAGTTCGGGATCATGATGACCGGCACCTTCGCCGTGGCCTACTTCTCGGTGAAGCAGCCGCAGATCGGCGGGTTGTCGGGGCTCGTGCACAAGATCAACCCCCAGACGCTCAATCTGCTTCCCGACTTCGGCAACTGGTCGCTCGCCCTCGCCGTGCTCATCATCCCGATCACCATCCAATGGTGGTCGGTCTGGTATCCGGGGGCGGAGCCGGGCGGCGGGAGCTACATGGCGCAGCGCATGCTCGCCTCGCGCAGCGAGAAGGACGCCCTCACCGGCACCTTCTTCTTCAACGTGATGCACTACGCGCTGCGCCCCTGGCCGTGGATCATCGTCGCGCTGGCCAGCATGATCATCTACCCCAACCTGGCGTCCATCCAGCACGCCTTTCCCAACCTCCCGCACCGGCTGCTGGGCGACGACATCGCCTACCCGGCCATGCTGGTCTTCCTCCCGCCGGGGTTCCTGGGGCTCATGGTGGCCGGCATGCTCGCCGCCTACTGCTCCACCATCGAGACGCACCTCAATTGGGGCACGTCGTATCTCGTGCACGACCTCTACCGCCGGTTCATCAGCAAGGACCGCAGCGAGAAGCACTACGTGTTCATCGGCCGCCTGGTCACCGCCGGCCTCATGATCTGCGCGGCGCTGTTCACCTTCGAGCTGGACACGGCCAAGGACGCCTTCAACCTCATCCTCTCGGTGGGCGC
>JBJKPA010000464.1:0-2642 GCA_046706905.1 Gemmatimonadaceae bacterium | reverse complement strand
AGAAGGGGATCCACATCATCTGCACGGCCCACACGAGAGGGCCGACGAAGAAGCCGAAGAGATAGATGTCGATGGCGAGCATGAGGAGGATGCCCAGCCAGTTCAGGCGCGACAGCAGATGGCGCTCGATCCAGTCGTTCGGGGTCCCCTTTCCATACTTCTCGAGCATGCCGGGCTGACGGACGGCCCGGCGGTAGTAGAACGCACCCTTGAGGAGGATGTTGCGCAGGCCCTCGATGAGGGGGCTGTGCGGGTCACCCTCGCGATCGGCGAAGGCGTGATGCTTGCGATGGCAGGCGACCCACTCCTTGGTGACGATGGCCGTCGTGAGCCAGAGCCAGAGCCGCATCGGCAGGGCGGCCAGGTAATGAATGCGGACGCCACGGTGCGTCTGCGCACGATGGAGGAAAAGCGTGACGCAGACGTTGGTGATGTGACCGGCGACGACGACGAACAGCAAGGGAATCCACCAACGGCCGGCCAAGACGCCGAAGCCTGGCATTCCGAACTCCTGGGTTTACAGAAACGGGACCCGGCCAGCCTACGCGCGGGCGTCGGGGAAGGGGACGCGCCACGGGCGGGGCCCGGGCACACGCGGGGCAATCTAATGCCTGCCGGACAGGCAGGCCATCGCCGAGGGTGGGGCCGCGAGGTCCCCCTGGTGTATCTTTGACCGATGTCCCGGCCCCCGCATCACCGCCCGGGAGGCGGTTTCCAGAATCCATGGCCGGGTGATCGGGCGCACACATTTCGGGACGTGCTCCGATGGCGCCGCGAGCGGCGCGAGCACCCGCGGCCCGCCACGCCGGGCTTCGACCCGCCTCGGGCCGCGAGCCGATTCGAGACGCCGCGCGCTCCGCGGGAGGTGTTGACCGCGACCTGGGTGGGGCACGCGACGACGCTGCTGCAGCTGGGCGGACTGAACGTGCTCACCGATCCGATGTGGAGCGGGCGAGCGAGCCCGGTGTCGTGGGCCGGTCCGTCGCGATTCGTGCCGCCGGCGGTGGCATTCGGCGCCCTGCCGCCGATCGACGTCGTGCTGATCTCGCACAATCATTACGACCACCTCGACCGTGAAACCGTCCGACGCCTCACGCGGCGCGAGCCGGACGCCACATGGCTGGTGCCGCTCGGCCTCGGCCGGCTACTCTCGCGATGGGGGGCGCGCCGGGTGCAGGAGGCCGACTGGTGGTCGACCGTGCGGGCCGGCGACGCGACGGCGACCTGTGTGCCGGCGCGCCATTTCAGCGCGCGCACCCCCTGGGACCGGGGCCGGACGCTCTGGTCGGGATGGACGATCGCCGCCAACGGTTGGCGGGTGTATTTCGCCGGCGATACGGCATACCATCCCGAATTCGGCGCGATCGCCGCTCGGGAAGGACCGTTCGACCTCGTGCTCCTCCCGGTGGGGGCCTACGACCCGCGGTGGTTCATGGGGAGCGTGCACATGAACCCCGACGACGCGCTCGCGGCGTACCGCGACCTTCACGCCGCGCACGCCGCGCCGCCACCGCCGATGCTGCCCATTCACTGGGGGACGTTCCGGTTGACCGACGAGCCGATGGACGAGCCGCCGGCGCGGACCGCCGCCGCCTGGATCGCCGCAGGGCTGCCGCGGGAAGCGCTCTGGCTTCTCGCGCATGGACAGACCGCACGTCGCGAGAGGACGGGGTGACGTGCTATACTGGGGAACCAAACCCCGATCCGGTTCACTCATGTCCCGATCGCTCCGATTCCTGGCCCTGATGACTCTCTGCGCGCTGTCGGCCCGCACGGCCCGCGCGCAGGCCGTCCCGCCCGAGCCTCACGCCGTGACCGACGTGATCCTGAAGCCGGGCGACATCATGCGGGTGAAGTTCTGGCCGGAGCAGCAGTATTCCGGGGATTACGTGGTCGAGACGTCGGGCATCGTGGCCATGCCGTTGCTCGGCGAGATGCACGTCGCGGGCGAGCCGCTGAGCCAGGTGCGGACGCAGGTGCGGGATCGCTATCGGTCGTTGACGACGAACGGCGTCGCGATCGTCTCCCTGCAATTCCGGGTAAGCGTGATCGGGCAGGTGGCGCGGCCGGGGCTGTATCCGATGGACGCGACGCAAACGGTGTTCGACGCGTTGAGCGAAGCCGGCGGCCCCACGAATTCGGCCGACCTGTCGCAGATCCATCTGCTGCGCGATGATCACCTCATCGTGCTGAACGCCGCCGAGGAGCTACAGACGGGAGCGCCGATGCTGAGCGTACTCCTGGAGTCCGGCGATCGCATCGTCGTGCCGCAGAAGCGAGTCACGTGGCTGACCTGGACGAACGCGCTCACGGCGCTGCAGACGGTCGGGCTGATCATCGCGCTGGCGCGTCATCCCTGAGGCGCCGGTCCGTCCGGCTCAGTGCGGCGTGAGCTGCATCAGGATGCCGTGGATGGTCGGCAGCACCGGCGGGGGCGAGGCGAGGTAGGCCTCGGTGCTGGCGTCCACGAAGGCGTTGTACGCCGCGACCGCGTTGGCCACCTGGGTCGCCACGAGCGAGTTGTAGAACTGCGGGTTCATGTCGATGCCCTTGGCGAGCAGTCCACGGAACGCGTCGACGAACGCCTGCGCGCTGCTCACGGCCTGGGGCGACGAATTGCCGGCGGTGAGCTGGGCGACCAG